>JAHJPG010000033.1 GCA_018819925.1 Pseudomonadota bacterium | reverse complement strand
CTAACCACCCGGCCGGGGTTTAACTACTTCCCCTCGGTGGAGGAGTTCCTCGTCTCCCTGGGAATCATCGCCATGGGGGTGTTGGGCTACATGGCCATCGACCGTTTTGTACATCAGCCGTATTCATCCTATTGATTATCGGCATCCACGGCATGGGACGGCCTTTGCCTTGGCAAAAATCAAAACAAAGCCGCCGGCTCTCACAAAGAACCGGCGGCGGGTCTGTTTACTGGCTTGGGTGAAGCCCTAGCTGTTCATATACAGTTTAGTGCGCCCATAGGCGTGGTGGCGGTTCTGCCCTTTTGGGCATGACCCTGGCCGAGGCAGAGACCTTCGCCGTGTTTTTTTTGGGCCTCGGGGGAGATCGCCTTTTTTGCCGCCGCCGCAGAGAGCTGCTGATGAAAAAAGAGAGTATTGCACTCATGAGAATAAAAAACCCCGGGAGCGCGGCCGCGCTCCCGGGGCGAAAAGCTTTTTTACCGGGCGGCTGGGCTTATTCCACCACGCAGATGGTGGCTCCCACCAAGTTGCCGATGACTCCACTGGAGACCGAGCCGAAGAGCATGCCCTTGAGATTACTCAGCCCCTTGCGGCCCAACACCACGGTGCCGTAGCCTCCGGCATTCACCTCGTCTATGATGTCCTTGGCCACGCTCTTTTTCTTTTCAACGTACTTTATCTTGACCTGATCCTCGCTATAGCCCATGCGTATCAGGTGCTTCCTGGCCTCCTCCAGATGGGTGCGGCCCTTTTCCCTATCCCTCTCCATGACTGAAATGCGGGCACGCACCTGGTCGGTGAAGGGCGTGTCGATCATGTCGTGATCGGGCAACTTGTCGTAAACCCCGAATAGGACCACCTTGACGTTGTCAAGCCGTCCGAACATCTGGCCCACGTACTCAACGGCCCTCAGGGCCTGCTGAGAGTTATCATACGCTAGCAGAATGTGATTCCAGAGCATCCCCTTCTCCCTTTCGCAGAATGCGCACCACCGTGACCGTCAATTCCTTGCGCCCCGCCAGGCGCCGGGAAACTTTGCGCAAAACTAGCCAGGCGCCCACCAGGGCGGCTCCGCCCAAGACCACGGCGCTGGTCTGCGGCTCCAGCCCCCAGGCCTGGCCCCATCTCCTGCCCAGGGACGCCCCCACCAGCAGGGCTGCCACGGGCACCATGTACACCAAAAAGCTGGCTCCCAAAACTCCCTTGCGGGGCATGGCCATGATGACCTTATCCCCGACCGAGGCGCCAACTTGGTTTAACGCGGTGACAACTCGGATCTTGTCCCCTCCCATGGCATGGCACATGCCCTGGGCTCCGCAGGACTTGCAGGCCTCTTGTTGGGTGGTTTCCACCTGGGCCATACCGCCCATGATTTTTACCACCAACCCTTCTTCCTGCATGTGGTTTGAGGGTAGTGTTTGCATAGTTAACTTATATCATGGAAGGCTGGCCTAACAAAGTCTAGACCATGGCTTAACCGCCGTTGTGCCCGATATTTTTCGGCTGCGGCCCCCCGGGTACAGTCCTGGCCGGTTTCCCGCCAATCCCCTGGCCAACCGATTAATTTTCTTTAATCCATACTTAAACTTATCGGGCGCGCCTAGAGGCGGTAGCGGAGTCCCCGCGCCACCGTGACCATTCCCGGCGTGAGCCAAGGGACAACCAGCTCCTCAGGCTCCGGCCCGGATCAGGTTCAGCCATGCCCCCAGGGGCCTGCCATCCACCGGCGAGGCGAACAAGGGCCCCAGGGCCTGCTGCAATCGGGCCTGGTGCTCGGGTGGGGCAGGCAGGCCGGGAAGCGGCTCGCAAGCGAGCAGCCATTGCCCTGGCTGGCCGTTCTCCGTTGACAGCACCGCTCCCAGCGCGCCGTAAACTCCACCTAGATCCAGATGCTCGGCGATCTGCATTAGGGCGGTGTCCAGGGTGAGCCACCAGGGGTCGCCCTGGGCCTGGCCCCCGCGTCTGCACACCACCCGCGAAGCCATTATCCGGCAGGCCAAGGGCCGGGCCTGGTAGGCCGCGCAACGGCCGTCTTCCAACAAGGCGCAGACCCCGGCGGGGCCCTGGGGCGCATCTTCGGCCGGAGGCTCCCTTTGCTCCAGGCATAGGCGCGCCAATTGGTTGCAGGTGTATGCCGGCGGGGCCGCCGGACCCGGGCGAGCCAGCAGGTCCTTACGGCCCAGGCGCAGGAGCTCCTGGCGCAGTAGGGCTCCCTCCAGACCGGTTAGGTACACCCGGTCCGTGCAGCAGGCCGCGCAGCCCGCGCCGCAGGCAACCTGGCGCAAGGCCTCCTGCCCAGCCTGAAAACCGTACAATGCCCGCAAAAGCTCCTGCCGGGGAATATCCGGCGACATAGCGAAATCTGGCACCCCCGCCTCCTTATATTTGCCTGGAATTTTATCAGTCCCGAAGCCGCGAGGGTATCCTTGACACCCCCGGCCAGCTTGGCCATACTTTTTTCATTAAGAATCATTCAGCCATGTCACCCCCAATCTGGAAAGAAGTGCCCATGAAACGCGCCATTACCTGCATTAGCTGTCTCCTGCTGCTGCTGTCCCTGGCCGGGCCCGCCCTGGCCGACGAGATCAGCGACCAACTCAACCAGGGGATGAAGTTTTATAAGGACGGCAAGATAAGCCAAGCCATCGGCGAAATCGAGTTCGCCTTGGCCCAATTGAAGCAAAAAAAGGCCGAGGCCCTGGGGCAGATATTCCCCGAGCCGCCCTCGGGCTGGACCGCTGAAAAGGCCGAGGGCCAAGCCGCGGGCGGAGCCATGTTCGGTGGAGGCATCAGCGCCTCGCGCAACTACAAAAACAGCAGCCGCGGCCAGGTTAAGATCCAGGTGATCAGCGACTCGCCCTTGATCCAGTCTGTGGCCATGATGTTGAGCAACCCCATGTTCCTGCAAGGGGGCAAGCAGGGCAAGCTGGTGCGCTTCCAGGGGCACAAAGCCCTGTTGAAGGATCAGGGCGACCGGGCTGAGTTTCAAGCTCTCATCGACAACAAGGTGTTGGTGCAGCTCAACGCTCGCGGGGTGCAGAACGCCGCTCAAGTGGTGCAGGATTTCGCCGGCAAGTTGGACCTGGCCAAGCTCAAGGAACTCACCCAGTAGAGGCATTGACACAGGAGCGCTGGCCGCAGCAAGATAAAAGTAGACGGGGAATTCGCCCCGCCCGGCTAAATAGCCTAGGAGGTGGGTCATGAAGGCGGGAATTATTTTCACCGGAACCGGTCCTATCCTCGTGCTGACCACCTACGGTTCCTTTGAAGACGAACAGTTCGTGGAGAAGCTGGCGCGCAAGGGCATCATGAAGTTCATCGCCTACGAACTGGACCTGGATTTGGTGCGCAAAAAGTACGGAGGCCAGTTCCAGGCAATTGTCAACGATGTAAAGCAGGAAGACGACCTAAGGGTGCTGGACTATAACGGGCACAACGTCTTCTACAACTTCAGTTTCAAGGAGATGGGCTCGGCCATCACCCACGAATGAACCGGTGCGCCCTGATTCGGAAGGCGGTCCGGCCCATGGGCGGGCCGCCCATTGCTTATGGGGTTGACCAAAAATATGCCGGGTGATAACTTGAGCCTACCAAGCTTGGAGGTCAGGGTGAATTCCCACGGTATTCGATTTATCCGGTATTATTATTTGCCCGGAAGCGGGTCCGTGGAGGCATACTGACACCTTAGCCCATCAAGCCAGTAGCAGCCGCGGACCCCAGGGTTCGCGGCTTTTTTAGTTTCCCAGCCCGGGGAGGTTTTACATGCCAGTAGCTCACAAAATAGCCGACTTCATCGAACGTTCCAGTTGGATTCGGGCCATGTTCGAGGCCGGGGCCAAGCTCAAGGCGGAAAAGGGAGCCCAGAACGTATTCGACTTTTCCCTGGGCAACCCCAATATCGAGCCGCCGGAGCGCTTTTATCAGATCATGTCCCGCCTGGTGGAAGACCGCACCCCGGGCCGTCACGCCTACATGCCCAACGCCGGCTACCCCCACGTGCGGGCCAAGGTGGCCAGCTACCTGAACCGCGAACACGGTCCGGCTTTCACCGAGAACGACATCATCATGACCGTGGGGGCGGCGGGCGCCCTGAACATCGTGCTCAAGGCCATCGTGGACCCTGGAGCCGAGGTGGTGGTGCCCACCCCCTACTTCGTGGAGTATGACTTCTACCTGGACAACCACGGGGGGAAGGTGACCCGGGTGCCCACCGACGAGCGCTTCGAGTTAGACATCGCGGCCATGGCCGATGCCATCAACGAAAAGACCTGCGCGGTGCTGATCAACAACCCCAACAACCCCACCGGCGCGGTTTACACCCAAGAATCGGTGGACGCCTTGGCGGCCATGCTCACCGAAAAGAGCGAGCAGTTGGGCAAGGCCATCTACCTTATCAGCGACGAACCCTACCGCCAGATCGTCTTTGACGGCCTAAGCGTGCCCTCCATATTCGCGGCCTATCCCCACAGCATCGTGGTCACCTCCTTCAGTAAAAACCTGTCCCTGCCCGGCCAACGCATCGGCTACGCGGCGGTGCATCCGGAGATAGCCGACAAAGGCATTCTCCTGGGCGGCATGACCCTGGCCAACCGCATCCTGGGCTTTGTCAACGCGCCGGGCATGATGCAGTTGGCCGTTGCCGAGCTTCTGGACGACAGCGCCGAGGTGGCCGAATACGCCCGCAAGCGGGAGCTGATTCTCAAGGTGCTGGACGAGGCCGGCTACGAATACGTGCGCCCGGGCGGAGCCTTCTACGTCTTCCCCAAAAGCCCCATCGCCGACGACGTGGCTTTCTGCAGGCGGGCCATCGAGGAAAACCTGCTGGTGGTGCCCGGCTCCGGCTTCATGGGCCCCGGCTATTTCCGCATCGCCTACTGCTGCGACGACGCTTCCATCGTCAACTCGCTGGAGGCCTTTAAGCGGGCCCGGCAAGGCGTTAAGTAGGCCGGGAGCGGGGCCGGACAAGTGAAGCGCTTTTTGGTGGCCAGCCTGGGCTGCAAGGTCAACCAGGCCGAGGCCGCCTCCATGGCCGCTCAAATGGAGGCCCAGGGCTGGCAACGGGCCGCCGAGGGCGAGCCGGTGGAACTGGCCCTGCTAATCACCTGTTCGGTCACCGGGGTGGCCGCCCGCCAGTCCCGCCAAATGGCCCGGCGGCTGCGGCGCGCCCATCCCCAGGCCCGGGTGGTGGTCAGCGGCTGCGATCTTCAGGCCGAGCCCCAGGCCTATGCCGAGGCGGGCTGCCAGCTCCTGGGGCGGTCCGCCCTGGCCGCTTGGGGGCAGATGGTGGCGGAACAGGCTTGGCCTGAATACCAGGAGCCTCCCGCCCCGGACGCGGGGATCTTCTGCCCGGGAGTTCAGTCTCCGGGCCGGGAACGCACCCGGGGGCTGCTGAAGGTGCAGGACGGCTGCAACGCACACTGCGCCTATTGCATCGTGCCCAGCACCCGGGGCCGCTCCCGCAGCCTTCCCCTGGAGCAGGCGGCCCAGGCCTTTGCCGGCCTGGGCCAAGCCGGCGCGGCGGAGGTGGTGCTTACCGGCATCCATCTGGGCCGCTGGGGCCACGACCTCTCGCCCCGCCAAGAGTTGCCGGCCCTTCTCAGGGGCCTGCTGGCCGCCCACCCCGGCCCCCGCCTGCGCCTGTCCTCCTTGGAATCCGAAGAGTTGAGCCAGGACATCATCTCCCTGGCCACGGCCGACCCCCGCCTGTGCCCCCACTTCCACCTGCCCTTGCAGTCCGGCAGCGCCCGTCTGCTCAAGAAAATGGGCCGGCCCTACGGACCGGCGGAATACGCCCGGACCGTGCGCTCGGCCCACGGCGCCTTGCCCAGCCTGTGCCTGGGTGCCGATGTCATGGTGGGCTTGCCCGGGGAGAGCGAAAGGGATTTCAACGACACCCGGGAACTGCTGGATGGCCTGCCCATAAGCTATCTTCACGTGTTTCCCTATTCCCCCCGGCCCGGCACCCCAGCGGCCAACATGCCCGGCCGCCCGGCCGCCGAGGTGGTCAAAAAGCGGGCCGCGGCCCTGCGCCGTCTGGGCCGGGCCAAAAAGCTTGCCTTTTACCAATCCCAGGTGGGCCGCACCCTGGAAGTGATCGTGGAGGGATCGGGCCTGGGGCGCGGTGACAACTACTGCCTGGTGCGCCTTGAAAACGCCCCTGCCGCCGGGACCACCTTGAAGGTCGCGGTCACCGGCTGCTCTCAGGAGGACGGCCAGCCGGTGCTCCGGGGCCTTCCCGCCCAGCTTTGACTTGCTTCCCGCGCTCTTGTAAAGTTGGAACGGTATTTTTCGTAAGCCTGGGAGGCAGCTTGAGCGTTAGCTCTCGATCCCGCCGGAGTTTGGTGGCCTTGCTGCTTTGCGCGGCTTTGTTTTGCCTGGCCGCGGCCCAGCCAAACGGCGAGGCGGCCCAAGAACCCCGCGGCCCCCGCTTGTTGTACGTTGATTTGTCCATCGGCGGCCTGCCGGTGAAGGTGCGCGCCGGCGGGGTGGTCACGGTGCATCCGGACGCCCCCTTCCGGGTCATAGGGGCCAAGAGCGACTCCTGGCTGGACCTGGGATTGTCATATCGCCTGACCGATTTTCCCGAATTGGACCTGAACCAATACCACACCTTGGCCAAGATCCTGGGCCCGCGCCTTTATGACACCGAAAGCCTGGAGTTGGAGGTGTTAAGGGGCGGCGAAAAGATCGGCGCGGCGAGTCTTTTGGTGCGCCTGCTGCCCATAGACTGGCTGCGCCGCTCCGCCGAGTCCGACCTGCTCAGCGACAAAATCGCCTTTACCGAAAGGGCCTTGGCCCTTACCCCCGACGACCCCCTGTTAGTAGAGCGCCTGGCCGATCTCTATGCAGAGGCTGGTCAGTTCTCCCGGGCGGCCGAGCTGCTTGCCAGCCACGGTCAAAGTCAAAAGGAGCCCCGCTGGCTGGAGCGCCTGGCCGGGCTGTACCAGGCCGCCGGACAAAAGGAGCAGGCCGCCGCCGCCTTGAGCAAGCTGGCCGCCCTGGGCCCCGGCGACCCGGCCCTTTTGGAGCGCCTGGCCCTGCTCTACGAGGAGTTGGGCCGCTGGGAGGAGGCCGCCGCCCTTTTGGAGCGTCTTTCCACGGTGCAAAGCGGACCGGACCGGGCGGGCACCTTGGCCCGTTTGGCCAAGGCCCAGGAAAAGGCCGGCCAAGGGGAGCGCGCTCTCCAAAGCCTGGAGAAGGCCGTGACCCTGGATACCGGCCAGCCGGACCTATGGCGGGAGTTGGCCCGCCTGCGCGGCGGAGCCGGCAACCAAAAGGGAGCCTTGCAAGCCCTGGAACGCTCCGCCGCTCTCTCGCCCAAGGACCGCGCCCTGCATTTGGAATTGAGCCAGGCCTTCCTGGCCGCCGGGGACAAGACCCGGGCCGCGGCGGAGTTGGAAAAGGTGGCCGCTCTGGACCCGGACAACCCCGCTCCCTTGCTCAACTTGGCCAAGCTCTACGAACAGTTGGGCAAGCGCCAGGCCCTGGCGGGGGTTTACCGCCGCCTTGACAAGCTGCAACCGGACGACCCGGACTTGAGCTATAATCTGGCCGTGCTGGCCATGGAAGACGGCAAGCCGGCCTTGGCCCTGAAGCGCCTGGCCCCGGTGGAAAAGGCCCGTCCCCAGGACGCCGAGGTGCGGGAGCTCAAGTTGCGCCTGCTGCTGGCCCTGAAGCGCTGGGACCAAGCCCAGGAAACGGCCCAACGACTATTGGCCCAAAAGCCCCGAAACCTGGAACTTTGGCTGGCGGTTTTGGATCAAATGAGCCCTGCCCAGCCCAAGCGGGCCTCGGCCCTGCTGGAGCGGGTCCTGGCCCAAAATCCCCGGAGCGTCAGGCTTTACCAGCTAAAAGCCGCCCTGGCCCTGGAGGGCAAGCAGCCCGGAGAGGCCATAGACGCCTTGGTTAAGGCGGTGGAACTAAACCCTAAAAATCTAAAGCTAAAGTTCCAGTTGGCCGGGCTCTTGGAAGCCGAGGATCGCGATCCCGAGGCTATCAAGCTTTACGAAGCCATCCTGGACGCCGACCCCTCCTTTCCCCAGGCCGAGGAGCGCTATATGGGGGTGCGCACCCGCCAACTGCGCAATTCCAGCCAAACCCCGCCCAAGCCATGAGCGCCCCCAACCTGAACCGGGATGTTTTGGAGGTAACCTGCGCGGTTATTTGGCGACAGGGTAAACTGCTCTTGGCCCAACGGGCGGGCAACGGCCTGTGGGAGTTGCCCGGTGGCAAGGCCGAGCCCGGGGAGCCCCTGAGCGCTTGCTTGGCCCGAGAATTGGCCGAGGAACTGGCCGTGACCGCCCAGGTGGGCCCCTGCCTGGCCACCCAGGAGGGCTTCACCCCCGAGGGCCGCCCCCTGCGCCTGCACGCCTTCGCCTGCCGCCTGGGCCGGCAACGCCCCCTGGCCCTGGAGCACCGCGCCCTGGTCTGGCACGGTGTGGACCAGGCCCTGGAGTTGGAGCTATGCCCGGCCGACCGCTCTCTGATAAAACGTCTTAACGCGGCTGGGGACCTTGACAATTCAGACAACGGGTGGTAGTCAATTAGCCTTCTAACCCAACTCCTTTCTCCGACCGCCGAAGGCCGTGGCCGGGGACGTTTAGACCGAGAGGAGGCCTTATGCGACATTATGAGACTATTTTTATCGTCCACCCCGAGTTGAGCGAGGAGGACACCGCCGCCTGCGTGGAAAAGTTCCGCGGCATTCTGGAGAACGGCGGCGCCTTCATGGTGAAGGAAGACCATTGGGGCCGCCGGCGGCTGGCCTACGTGGTCAAAAAGCAGAGCAAGGGCTACTTTGTGCTCTTCGAGTACGGAGCCTCCGGCGCGGCCGTGGCCGAGTTGGAGCGTAACTTCAAAATCGACGAGCAAGTGATCCGCTACCTAACGGTGAAGATCGCCGACTCCTTCGATGAAGAGGCCATGGCCCAGCGCAAGGCCGAAGCCGAAGCGAAAAAGGCTGCCGGCGTCACCGCCCCGGCCGAGCCGGACGAGGTTGACGAAGACTCCGACAACGACGACAACGACGATGATGACGACGATGTCCGGGACCGCCGGCGTCGCGACGACGACGAGGACTAGGAGGACGGCATGATCACGCTCAAAAGAAGGAAATACGGTCGCCGCAAGGTTTGCCGGTTCTGCGCCGACTCCAGTCTGACCATTGACTACAAAGAGCCGCGCACCCTGCGTTACTACACCACCGAGCGGGGCAAAATTATCCCCCGGCGCATCAGCGGATGCTGCGCCAAGCACCAGCGGGAGTTGACCCTGGCCATCAAGAGGGCGCGGCACATTGCCCTGTTGGCCTTCTCGGCCCAGGGTTCCAACTAGGCGGTTGGTGCCGGCGGCGCTTATGAGCCGCGCCCTACCCGGTGAATGGCTGCCGGCGGCGGCGGCCGCGGCCGGCGCGGTTGTGCTGTTTACGGTGCCTTGGTTGTTGCCCTTGGCCGGGTCGGTAATCACCTTCGCCTCCCCCCTGCCGCTGCTGCTGGCCTATGGAGCCCGCGGCCGGCGGGTGGGACGCAAGGCGATGATCCTGGCCGCCGCGGCCGCCCTGCTGCTCTCGCTGGTGGCCGCCCCCCCTGGAGGGGGCTACTACCTGCTCTACTTCCTGGTAATGGCCGGGACGCTGGGCGAACTCTGGAATTGGGGCCTGCCAATCCGGTATGCCATCGGGTCGGCGGCGGCCACGGCAATGGTCTCTTCGGTGCTGACGCTCCTGGTGGGCTCCCTGGCCTATCAGGTAGGCCCCTGGCAGCTCTGGCAGGCCCAGTGGCAGAGCGAAATGGCCATGGTCATGGAGATGTATCGCTCCATGAACCTGGAGCCCGAGACCCTGCGCCAGATGGAGGCGGGTCTTAAGATGGCCGGCCGTATCATCCTGCGCCTGGCTCCGGGTATACTGGCGGCGGTGTCGCTGTTGGTGGCCTGGCTGAACCTGCTGGCGGCGAGGCGGTTAAGCCGCCGCCTGGGGGCCGAAGAGGCCGGCGAGCCCTTGAACCTTTACCGCACCCCCGAGCGCCTGGTTTGGCTGCTCATCCTGGGAGGGGGTATCATGGCCCTGGGGGATGGCTGGCTCTTTTGGTTGGGAGCCAACCTGGTCCTGGTCATGGGCATGCTCTACTTCTTCCAGGGCCTGGCGGTGGTGGACTACTGGCTGCGCCGTAAGAACGCACCGGCCCTTTTGCGCTCCGCGGTGTATCTGATGGTGGCCTTGGAGTTTTACGTGGCCGCCTTGTTGGCCGTCACGGGGCTTTTTGATATGTGGTTAAATCTGAGACGGCTGGATCAACCCAAGCCGTCCGGGTCGGAGGAATAGAAATGAAGATTATCCTTACCCAGGAAGTGCTGGGTTTGGGCGATCCCGGCGAGGTGGTTCAGGTTAAAAACGGCTATGGCCGCAACTACCTGATCCCCCAGGGCGTGGCCCTGATGGCCACCAACAAGAACATCAAGGTCCTGGAAGCCGAACGTCAGCGCATCGAAGCCTCTCAGGCGCGCCAGGCCGAAAAGTTCAAGGCCGAGGCCCAAACCCTAACCGGCATCAAGGTTCGGGTGGAAGCACGCTCCGGCGAAGGCGGCAAGCTCTACGGTTCGGTCACCAACATGCAGATCGCCGAAGCCTTGGCCGCTCAGGGGCATGACATCGACCGCCGGCGCATCATCATGGAGGACGGGCCCATCAAGAAGCTGGGCACCTACACTCTGCCGGTGAAGCTTCACCCCCAGGTGGTGATTGAGATAGAATTGGAAGTGTACCCCGAGGCTAGCCAAGCCCCGGAGACCGCGCCCAAGGCCTCCAAGGCCGCCAGCGAAGAGGCCGCCGACGAGGACGAGGCTCCCGCGGAGGAGCAGCCCAAGGAGTAAGGCGTGAACCCAGCCGGCGCCTCCAGCCGCAACGCACCCCCCCAGGACCTCGCCGCCGAGCGCGGGGTGCTGGGCGGGGTGTTGGTTCACGGCAGCGAGGTGCTGTCCGGAGTGGCCTCTCACCTCAAGCCCACGGATTTCTACGACCGCCGCCACGGCCTGATATACGCGGCCATGCTGGCTCTTTACGACAAGAACCAGCCGGTGGACGAGATCACCGTAACCTCCCGTCTGTCCGACGAGGCCCGCCTGGAATCGATGGGCGGCGCCGCCTATCTGGCCGAGTTGGCCGATATCCTTCTCAGCCCGGCCCACGTGGACCACTACGCCTCCCTGGTCAAAGACAAGTCCCTGCTGCGGGGCTTCATCAACGCCGCCCACAAGGCCATAGAAGAGGCTCACGCCCACCAGGCCGAGCCGGACATCGCCCTGGAAGGGGCCGAGCGGGCCATTTTCGCGGCCACCCAGGAGCGCCTTAGCCAACAGGTGAGCCCCATGGGCGAGGTGGTCACATCGGCTTTGAAGATCATCGAGGAGCGTTTCAAGAACAAGGGCCAGGTCTCGGGGGTGCCCACGGGCTTCAAGATCCTGGACCAACTCACCACCGGCCTGCAGCCGGGCGACCTCATCATCATCGCCGGGCGCCCCTCCATGGGCAAGACCGCCTTTGCCCTGAACATCGCGGCCAACGCCTCCCTGGAATCCGGGGTGGTGGTGGCCATCTTCAGCCTGGAGATGAGCAAGGAGCAGTTGGGCATGCGCCTGCTGGCCAGCGAGGCCCGGGTGTCCGGCTCCAAGATCCGCAGCGGCTTTTTGTCCCACAACCAGGATTTCCCGGCCTTGACCCAGGCGGCCGACCGCCTGCACTCTGCCCCCATTTTCGTGGACGACACCCCGGCCCTGTCGGTGCTGGACCTTAGGGCCAAGGCCCGGCGGCTCAAGCTGGAGCACGGCCTGGGGCTGATCCTGGTGGACTACCTTCAGCTCATGCGCGGCCGGGGGTCCACCGAAAGCCGCGAGCAGGAGATCAGCAACATCTCCCGCTCCCTCAAGGCCCTGGCCAAGGAGTTGTCCTTGCCGGTGGTGGCGCTCAGTCAGCTGAACCGTAAGGTGGAAGAGCGCCCCGGCGGTGACAAACGCCCCATGCTCAGTGATTTGCGGGAATCTGGGGCCATCGAACAGGACGCCGACGTAATCGCCTTCATCTACCGCAAGAAGGTCTACAAAAAGCGCGACGATCCCGAAGAGGACGACGACAACGTGGCCGAAATCATCATCGGCAAACAGCGCAACGGCCCCACCGGCACGGTGCGGTTGGCCTTTTTGGACGACCTCACCCGCTTCGAAGACCTTACCTACGACCCGGTTCCGGAGTAATACTTGGCCAAACTTTTGGGCCCCACCCTCGGCCTTAAATCCAGCCAGATCAAGCGGCTAAACAACCTCTGCCGCCGCCGCCTGCCTCCGGCCGAACTCATTCTGCCCGAGCAGGCCCGGGATCTGGCCCGCCTCAGCGCCGAGTTGGGACGCCCCTTGGGCCTGCTGATCAGCCGCCGGGGCGAGGTTGCCCAGGTGGTGGTTGGCTCGCCCCAGGGCCTGCCTTCGCCGGACCCGGGCCGCCTGCGCCGCGGCCCCAGCCGCCTGGCCGGCTTTGCCTGGCTGCACACCGCCCTGGGCGCGGGTGGCCTCAGCCCGGCGGACCTGAGCGAGCTTTCCATGAAGCGCTGGGACCTGGTGGCCTCCCTGGAGGTGCGCCAAGACGGCCTTCCCGGATTCGTCCACGCGGCCCACTTGCTGCCCCAGCCCGAGGACGAAACCGACCACCGCCTTTTGGAGCCCTTTGTTCCCGGCCGTCCACCCGAGGATTTGGCCCGCTTGGTGCGCAGCTTGGAAGAGGAACTGGCCCGCGCGGCTCAGTCCCGGGAGGTGGGCGAGGCGGGCGCGGCCCTGCTGGTAAGCGTAACCAGCCGGGCGCCCGAGGAGGCCGAGGAGCGCCTGGACGAGTTGGCCGAACTGGCTCGCTCCGCTGGCCTGGGCGTGGTGGGAAGGGTGGTGCAACACCGCAAGCCCGATCCCCGCACCCTCATTGGTCCGGGCAAGTTGAACCAGGTGCTCATCACCGCCCTTCGCCTGGGAGCGGACGTGCTGGTGCTGGACCAGGAGCTCACTCCAAGTCAGGCGCGCTCCCTGGCAGCGGCCACCAGCTCGGGACTCAAGTTCATCGACCGCACCCAGTTGATCCTGGACATCTTCGCCCAGCGGGCCGCCACCCGAGAGGGCAAGCTCCAGGTGGAGATGGCCCAGCTCAAGTACCTGATGCCCCGCCTGTCCAGCAGGGACGACGGCCTTAGCCGGCTCACCGGCGGCATCGGCGGCAGGGGACCTGGCGAAACCAAGCTGGAGATGGATCGCCGCCGGGTGCGCCTGCGCCTGAACCGCCTGGAGAAAGACCTGGAACAGATCGCCCGCCAGCGGGGACAGCGGCGTTCGGCCCGGGCTCGTGGCGGCCTGCCGGTTTTGTCCATCGTGGGCTACACCAATGCGGGCAAATCCACCCTGCTCAACGCCCTCACCGGCAGCAAGGTGCACGCCGAGAATCGCCTCTTCGCCACCCTGGACCCCACCACCCGTCGCTTGCGCTTTCCCCATGAGCGTGAGGTCATCGTCACCGACACGGTGGGTTTCATCCGCGATCTGCCCGAGGAGCTCAAGAGGGCATTTGCCGCCACCTTGGAGGAGTTGGAACAGGCGGACCTGCTCTTGCACGTGGCCGACGCGGCCAACCCTCAGGTGGAAGAGCAGATCCAGGCGGTGGAAGCCATTTTGGATCAAATGGATTTCACCGATGCTCCCCGCCTTTTGGTGCTCAACAAGGCGGACGTGGCCTCCCCCGAGGTTTTGGAGCGCCTGGTTAACCGTTACGGCGGGGTGACGGTCAGCGCCCTGAGGCCGGCCTCCCTAACCCCTCTGCTGGAGCGCATCGATGAAATGGTGAGCCTTGCCGGAGGCTGGGCCAGCCAGGAAAATAACCACGACGCCGGGCCCGGTGATGTTTTTACGTCCTAGGCGGCCGGCCTATTTTTGGTTTTGCATGCGCTTGGTGTCTGGCGGGTAGATATAGCGGGGGTCCATCTTGTGCGTCACCGGCAGGCCCCAGAACAGCCAGCCGTTGAGCCGGCCCCGGGTCATATACAGGGACGAATATTTCTCGGCCAGTTCGGCCTGCTTGTCCACCAACAAGGGCTGCCCCAGGAAGCCGTGCTCCAGGTTGAAAACCTGGGTGAATCCGGCCTTGCTCAAGGCGGCGGCGGCCTGGGCCCCCTGCTCTCCGGCAGTGGAGAGAATAAGCAGTTTATCGCCAGGCTTGAACAGTGATTTCATCACCCCGATGAAGTCGGGGTTGGGCTGGGGGCTGAGTTGGTAGCCGGTGAAGGGGGCCTTGTTTCCCTGGTAGGGGCCGCCCTTGATCTGGAAGTCGTTGGTGGCCAGCCGCCAGGGGACGTTGTAGGCCTGGGGGGGGTGGCCCAGCAAGGCGTATTCCGCCCGGGAGCGCACATCCACCAGGAATACTTCCTTTGGTTGAGAGGCCAGCATTTGGGCCGCCTCCAACACGCTTATGGTGATGGGCTCGGCCGCTTGCTTGCCCTGGACGGGCGCGGCCAGCGCCAGCATGCAAGCCATGGCAATGATAGCGATTATACGAGTCATGCCAGTCCTCCCCATCGTCCACCTCAGCTTGCTGATATTACGCAAGGGGCTCTGGCATGTCAATGGCGGTCCGCGCCATGGCCGCCGCGTTGACCGCCCCGCCTGGGTGTGCTATTTTTGGCCGGGCCCGGTATAGTTTAATCTTTGTTAGCTCAATCAATAGGATAGCCTATCATGATCCTTGACTGCGACGCCCTGCCCGTTCTCGAAGCCGCCCTGGCCGGCGGCGGCCAGATGTCCGAGCTGTTTCTGGAGCGCTCTACCGGTCTGATGATCGTCATGGACGACGGCAAGGTGGAAAAAGTATTGGGCGGAGTGGACCAAGGGGCCGGCCTGCGTCTTATCTACGACCTCAAGACCGCCTATGCCTACGGCAACCAGTTCAGCCACGAGGCCCTGCTGCCCCTGGGCGGCAACCTGGCCTTTTTGGCCCAGGGCCAGCCCGTGGCTCCCCAGGCCCTTCGCCCCCAACAGCCGGGCCTGCTGATCCAGGCGCTCAAGCCCACCAAGGACACGGCCACCGCGCTCAAGGTTGATTTGGTCAAGGCGGCCGAGGCCGCGGCCCGCTCGGTGGACAGCCGCATCAGTCAGGTTAGGGTCATATACATGGACCGGAGCCAACAGGTGCGAATCGTCAACTCCCTGGGCGTCGAGGCGGCCGAGGAGCGAAGCCAGGTCATCATGGCGGTGCACTGCGTGGCATCCCAGGACGGGCGGGTGCAGACCGGCTACGAGTCCATGGGGGGCCTAGGGGGCATGGAGATTTTCGACCGGGAAGACCCCACCCAGGTGGCCCGGGAGGCGGCCCGGCGGGCGGTGCTCATGCTGGAGGCCGACCCGGCCCCAGGCGGGGCCATGCCCGTGGTGCTCTCGGCCGAGGCCGGCGGCACCATGGTCCACGAAGCGGTGGGCCACGGATTGGAGGGCGATCTGGTATACGAGAACATGAGCGTGTACGCCGGCCGTATCGGCGAAAAAGTGGCCAGCGAACTTGTCACCGTGGTTGACGACGGCACCGTGCCCGGCCGGCGGGGCTCGGGCGGCTTTGACGACGAGGGCACCCCCTGCCGCAAAAACGTGGTCATCGACAAGGGCGTGCTCACCGGCTATCTGCAAGACCGGCTCTCGGCTTGGAAGCTGGGCGCCCAGCCCACGGGCAACGGCCGGCGGGAGAGCTACCGCCACCGGCCCATCCCCCGCATGACCAATACCATGATCGCCCCGGGCAGCGAAGACCCGCAAAGCATCATCCGGGCCACCGGCGAAGGCCTGTTTGTGCGCAAGATGGGCGGAGGCCAGGTGAACACCGTTAACGGCGACTTCGTGTTCGAGGTGAGCGAAGGCTATCTGATCAAGGACGGCAAGGTGGACCGCCCGGTGCGCGGAGCCACCCTCACCGGCAACGGCCCCGAGGTCCTAAGCCAGATCGACCGGGTGGGCAGCGACCACGGCTGGAGCCTGGGCACCTGCGGCAAGGACGGCCAAGGCTCGCCAGTGGGCGACGCCCAACCCACCCTGCGCATTCCCCGCCTGGTGGTGGGCGGCCAGCAACAAGGATAGGCGATTTGCCCACCTACCCCGCCCCGGCCCGCCTGTTGTGGGACACCGGGGGCCTGTGGTCCCTGATGACCCTGGAGGCGGCCTGGCAGCGGGGCCTGGCCCTGGAGCCCATCAGCGCGGCCCAGGTGGCATCAGGCGGCCTGGAGGGGGCCCGCCTGCTGGTTGTGCCGGGCGGCTGGTCGTCCCGCAAAAAAAAGGCCCTGGGCGGCCAAGGGTCCCAAGCCATCAGCGAGTTCATCCGACAAGGCGGCGTGTACCTGGGTTTTTGCGGCGGGGCGGGCCTGGCCCTTTCCGTGGACGACGGCCTGGGCCTGGTTCCCCTGGACCGGGCCTCGGGCGCGCAACGCCTGCCCGGAATCAGCGGGCCGGTGATGATCGCTCCCCCCCCTGAAGCCCAGGCCCACCCCTTGTGGCAACAGGCCGAGCCCCTGGCCTCCTGGCCGGTGTGGTGGCCCGGTCAGTTCAACGAACCCCACCACCCCGGCGTCACCGTCCTGGCCCGCTACCACGGACCCACCGAAGATATGCGCCTGTCCGGCCCGCCCCAAGACCCGGCCACCTTGTGGGGCCAGCCGGCTGTGATCGAGGCTCGCCTGGGCCGGGGGCGTCTGCTCTTGTCCTATCCCCACCTGGACACCCCGGGCGAAAAAGCGGCCGGGCTGGCCCTTGAGCGGCTCTGGAGGGCCTGGCTGGGGCCGGAGGCCCAGGCACCACCCAAGCCCCCTCCCCGGACCCCATCGCCCGCCCTGGGGAGGCTGGCGGCCCGCTGCGCCGATCTGTGGGACCAGGGCCAGGCCCTGGACCTGTGGCAGCCCCGTCACCCGTCCATGCCCTTGTGGCAGCGGGGAGCCCGGGGCCTGGAGTTTTGGGAGTTGGCCCGCCTGAGCAAGGCCTTGGCCCTGTGGGCAGAAGATGATTCGGCGGACGGCGAGCTTGAGGCGGCCTTGGAGCCTCTGCTGGCCCACGGCGAGGCGGTTCTCCAGGCCCAGGCCGATATTTTGGCTGGGCAAGAGCCCGAGGCTGATGGCGCTGAAATCCTGGCCGCCTGGTTCCCCCGGCCTCGCCGCACCGGAGGAGATTGGGCCTCGGCTCGGGATATGATGGAAAAAGCGCTGCTGAGATTGCTTTGGGATGCCTCCCGCGATTGACAACACCCCGCCCCGATGGTACAAAACCATTCGCGTCGGGACGTGGCGCAGTATGGGAGCGCACTTGAATGGGGTTCAAGGGGTCGCTGGTTCAAATCCAGTCGTCCCGACCACTTAGTAAACCCCACCGGCGGTTGGTTCAGGCCAGCCGCCGGTTTTTTTGTGGGGCCGCTCCGCCCGGCCTTGGCCTCAATTGCCCAGACCCAGCAAGGTGGCTCCGCCACGGGCGAAGATGCCGGCCACGCAGCCGGTCATCATGGTGGCCAGGGTGGCGGCCCACAGGGCCTTTAGGCCCAGGCGCGACCACTCCCCCAGCCGTCCAGGGGCCAAGGCCCCGAAGCCGCCCAGGAAAATGGCCACCGAGGCCACGTGGGCGAAGCCGCACAGGGCGTAGGAGGCGATAACCGCGCTGCGGCTGTAGACCAGCCCGCCATGCTTCATCATCTCGCCCATTTGCATGTAGGTGGGTATCTCGGTGACCAGGACGCGCTGGCCCAGCAGCGAGCCCACCGCCGCCGCGTCGGCCGGGGGCACCCCCATGGCCAGGGCGAAGGGATAGCCCACCCAACCCAGGATCATCTCCAGGGACAGATGGCCCATCCCGGCCAGGCCGGTGAGCCAGCCCAGCAGCCCGTTGATCAGGGCCAGGATGCTCAAGAAGCTCAGCAGCAGGGCCGCCACGCCCACCACCAGCTTCACCCCGTCGTTTGACCCGGAAATGATGGCCTCCATGAGGCCGCCGTACTTGCCCAGGGCCGGGTCCACCACTTGCCCGGCGGTGAGCGGCTCGCCGGTTTCGGGCTCCATGAGCTTGGCCACCACCAGGGCCGCCGGGGCGGAGATTAGCGAGGCGCTGATCAGATGCCCGGCGATGTTGGGGAAGCTGCCCTTGAGGGTCATCACGTAGACCCCCAGGGTGGAGGAGGCCACCGTGGCCATGGCCGCGGTGAGCAGGCAAAAGAACTCGCTACGGGTGAACTTGGGCAAAAAGGGCCGCACCATGCCCGCCGACTCCACCCCCACGAACATCAGGCTGGCCACGCCCAGGGACTCGGCCCCGCTGGCCCCCAGGGTCTTCACGAACACCCGGGAGAACAGGCGCACCACCCGCTGCAAAATGCCCAATTGGTACAGGGCGGCGGTGAGGGCCATGAAAAAGATGATGGTGGGCAGGGCGTGCAGGGCCAGCATGAAGCCCATGTAATGAGGCTCGCCCGGCTGGTCGGCCAGGGGGCCGAACAAAAAGCGTATGCCCGCCTGGGAGTAGCCCAACAGGGCCACCATGGCGTCGTTGACCGCCAGCAGCCCCCCCCGCCCGGCAGGCAAAGCGAAAACCAGGGCGCCGACGGCCAATTGCAGGGCCAGGCCCCAGATCATGGTGCGCCAGGCGGTGGGTCCCCGGTGCAGGCCGCAAAGCCGGGCGATGAGCACCAGGGCGATCAACCCGCCCACGCTGACCAGGTTGTATATCCAGGGGGCGCTTTGCATGTTCGCTCCGTTGTTTATCCGGGAGTGAATATAGCACGTTGACCCGTGCCGATGACAGCGGGTCCGCTTGCCGAGCCGCCGCCCGGATGTTATCTTCTGGCCCCATGATCACCCTGCACAACGTGAGCAAATATTACGGCAAGCAAGACGTCCTCAAGGATGTGAGCCTGCACATCGGCCCGGGCGAGCGCCTGGGACTGGTGGGCCCCAACGGCGCGGGCAAGTCCACTTTGTTGGGCCTGATGCTGAACACTGTGGAGCCAGACAGCGGCGAGGTGTTCAAGGCCAAGAGCCTGCGCCTGGGCTACCTCCCCCAGGAGCTACTGAGCCTGTCGGGCCGCACCGTGCTGGAACTGGCCATGGAAACCGGCGACAGCCTGCCTCAAGTGGAGGCCGAGTTGAACCAGGTTCACCATGAGTTGGGCCAAGTGCGGGACGAGGCCGAGTTGGAAGAGCTTCTGGCCCGCCAGGGGCAGCTGCAAAGCCAGTTCGAGCAGTTGGGCGGCTACGACCTGGAGGCCCGGGCCTCCAGGATTCTGGCCGGCCTGGGTTTCGACCAACAACGCCTGAACCGCGACGTGGGTGAGTTGAGCGGCGGCTGGCTCATGCGCGCCGCCCTGGCCCGCTTGCTGCTCTCGGCCCCGGATCTTATTCTGTTGGACGAACCCACCAACCACCTGGACCTGGAGTCCCTGCTCTGGCTGGAGGGCTACCTGATCTCCAACCCCGCCTCCCTGCTGCTGGTGAGCCACGACCGGGTGTTCCTGGACAAGGTGGCCACCCGCATCGTGGAATTGGACGGGGGCCAGATCTACACCTATGGCGGCAACTACAGCCACTACGAGGAGCAACGGGCGCGCCGCCGCGAGGCCCAGCGGGCCGCCTATGAAAGCCAGCAGGAGCGCATCAGGCAGATTCAGGACTTCGTGGACCGCAACCGCACGCGCAAGGACCGGGCCAAGCAGGTGCAAGGCCGGCTCAAGATGCTGGAGAAGATGGAGCGCCTCGCGCCGCCGGCCGAGGACCAGGCCATCAAGCTGGACCTGCCCCCGGCCGAGCCATCGGCCAAGGTGGTGATGGAGCTGCTGGGCGTGGAAATGGCCTACGGCTCCAAGGTCATCTACGAGAACCTCAGCCTGGTCTTGCGCAAGGGTGACCGCCTGGCCCTGTTGGGGCGCAACGGAGCGGGAAAGTCATCTCTGCTGCGCCTGATATCCGGCCAGGTGAAGCCCCGCAAGGGCCGCCGCCTGCTGGGGGGCCGGGTGAAGATGGGCGTGTTCTCCCAGCACACCATGGAAGATCTGAACCCGGAGAACACGGCTCTGGGCGAGTTGGGCAGCGTGGCCGGGCTCATGGCCCAAGGACTGCAGCGCAGCATCCTGGGGGCCTTTCTATTCAGGGGCGATGACGTCTTTAAAAAAGTCAAGGTGCTCTCCGGCGGGGAGCGGGCCCGCCTGGTGTTGGCCAAGCTCCTCATCCAAAAGCCCAACTTCCTGCTTTTGGACGAGCCCACCAACCACCTGGACATCGCCAGCCGCACGGTGTTGGAGCATGCCCTGAGCCAGTATGACGGCACTTTGGTCTTGATAAGCCACGACCGGCACCTTATCAACACCGTGGCCAACCAGGTAGCCTACGTGAACGCGGGCAAGGTCACCATGTTGCCCGGCAACTACGATGACTTCGAGCGGCTATGGAAGCAGGGCCTGGATGCCGATGCCATAAAGGCCAAGGCCAAACCCGCCGCCTCCCCTGCCCCGGAACCGGAGGCCCCGCCCCAGGCCAAGGCCGCGGAGGGCGACGCGGCCAGCGGCCCCAAGAGCGCGGTCCAGAAGCGGGCCGAGGCCCAGGCGCGCCAGGAGCGCTACCACCGCCTGAAGCCCCTTAAGGACAAGGTGGCCGGGCTGGAGGCGCAGGTGGAAGAAGCCACGGCCGAGTTGGATAAATTTGTAGCGGAGATGGTGGACCCGGCGGCCTTTGCCGACGGCAAACGCTGGACCAAGCTGACCAAGGCCCACGCCAGGGCCAAGGGCAATGTGGCCAAGCTAACCGCCAAATGGGAGAGCGCGGCCATGGAGTTGGAGGAGTTGGAAGCCGGGGACTAGTCCATGTCCAGCAGGTGCTCCAGTTCGGCCACTTCGGCCTCAAGCTGGGCCCGCTGCTCTTCGGAAAGATCGTCGCCAGCCAACTGCCGCTTCATGCTGAGCAGCCGCTGACCGGCCCGGTAATCGGCGCAAGTGACGCGGGGTTGAGTGGCCATGCTGAATCCTCCTGATGCTCTCCGATGTTACCACGGCCCCGGCGGACCGGCCAGAACCTAGCCTGCTATAATCCTTTCATGAGCCAACCCCCCCCACCCGCCTTCAGTTTTTCCCGCCTGGCCGGGGCCGCCCTGGGCGCCATGTGCGGCGATGCCCTGGGCATGCCCGTGGAGGGCTGGAGCGTCCGGCAAATCGCCCAGCGCTTTGGCCGCCTGGACCGCTTGGTGGACGGCCGCCTGCCCGCCGGCTCCTACACCGACGACTCTCAGATGATGATCGCCATATTGCAGACCCTGGCCCAGGGAGGCGGCCTGGACTCGTTTTTTTTGGCCCGGCGCTTCCTGGCCCTCTACGACCCCGCCCGGGGCTACGGCGGGCGCATCGACGGCCTGATGCGGCGCCTGGCCCGGGGCGAAGCCTGGGACCGGGTGGCCACCGATTCTTGGGGCAACGGCGGGGCCATGCGGGTGGGGGTGCTGGGGGTGTTTTTCGCAGAAGACGAGGATGCCTGCCGAGAAGCGGCCCTGGCGCAGTGCCGCATAACCCACACCCATCCCCGGGCGCTGGCCGGAGCCGCGGCCCAGGCCCTGGCCGTGCGCCTAGCCGCCCGTCTGGGCGCGGCGGGAGAAAAACCCCAGGCCGTCCGGTTTGTGCAAACGCTGGCCACCCAAATCGAGGCCACCGACCTCCACCTGGCCCAACGCCTGAGGGCGATGCCTCCCCTGCCCTTCGGCGACGAGGGGGCGGCCCGGGCGGCGCTGAGGGCCGCCTATGCCTGCGATGTATCCGCAGCCGAGGCGGCTCCCCCGGCCTTGGGGGCCTTTCTTGCCGCCGAGAGCGCCGAGCAGGCGATCGTCTTGGCCGTTAGCCTGGGAGGAGACACGGACACCATTGGAGCCATGGCCGGGGCCTTGGCCGGGGCCTATTGGGGGCTGGAGTCACTGCCCGGCGCCTGGCTCGCTGATTTGGAAAACCGGGAACCGGGCCGGGTCGCCGTATTGCGCTTATGCCGCCGCATATGCGATGAAAACGGTTGACGTAACCATCCCGGACTGATAAAAACAGCCTCACGACTTCAAGGGCTGCTAGCTCAACTGGCAGAGCAACGGACTCTTAATCCGTAGGTTCGGAGTTCGATTCTCCGGCAGCCCACCAAAAAAATACAGCAGTTTTAAGCTGTTAGCAACTTCCCGGTAGATTTTTTGACCTACCGGGAAGTTGCTATTTAGGGTCATTTAGGGGCGTTTTGGCACACTTCGGGAGCACAAAAGCGACACACCTATCCCGCCGCTTCCGGCGAAAATTTGTAAAAAGAGCAGGCCATGGAAGACGGCTGGGCCTTAGAAGAGGATAAGGCGAAGGCGAGGTTTTTGAACTAGACGCAAAGCTACCAGCTACCCAGCCAGCGCCCACGCCACCCTGAGTGTATCGCAAACATCGCTAACAACATGACCAAAATGCGACAAAGAAGGGGAGCGAACTAATGGATAAAATAACCTTATTGAGGCTGGGATATTTGTTTTGGGGTGAGAAAACCAGTGGCTTGCACTGAAGCCTCCCAGATGTTGGATATGTCTAAGTCGCCTATACTAATTTTCGGCCGCCCTGTATATACTTCTTGTTTTTTGCAAAATGTTCTGGCATAATACGAAGCAGTGTTAACCTGACGGAGTAAATCATTGTGAGTAAAATCATCCACGATCCTAAGCAAGTTATTGACTATCTTGCCGATTTTGACTTGCACCCCGCTAAAATCCAGGATGCATTGCAACGTGCGATGAGTGCCCGTTTGGCCACTCCCAAGTCCCAGCCTCGTACAGCATCCGGCCTAAACTTTTTCAATCATTTTGTTGGCGGAGTCAGGCAACAATACTGCTCCATGGGCTGGCAGCAGATGGACGAAGAAAACTTCTCCACCATGGTATCACCAACACATCCTCTGCAGATAGCGTTCGCCAGGGGTACAAGTGGAACCGGGATTTGTGACGGTAACATACCCACTACCAGGTCTAGACGGGGCCCGCACTTTAAAAAGGCAGTAGATAACAACAGCCTTCTGCCCGGCCTTTTTCCTCCACCTATAGAGTACAAAGTAAATGGCCTGTTAACCTATGTTTTATTATACAATTATGACGCAAAATTCATTTTTAGTGAATTGTCCAAGCCCGTTTCTTATTGCGACAAGGATGAGCGCCCGGACGGATGGGACCACAGAGTAATCATTGAACCGATTCCTCTGGAAAACTTTGCAGATACCTGTAAAGATAATACCCAGAAAGACTTTGATGTCTCTGTTGAACCTAAGTAACCAGGTGTATTATGGATTTACTTTCTGGACGGTTGACTTTGGCCCGCCAGTACCATGGGCTGACTAAAAAGATGTTGGCCGAAAAATTGGGCGTAAGTACTCGTTCCATTTCCTCTTACGAAAACAAGGAAATTTTCAGCCTTTCTGAGGAAACCAAGGAGCGTCTGGTGTTGGAGCTTGGCTTCCCATTGGAGTTTTATTCCGGGGACCCCCTTGCTCAGCCTACCCGAGAGACTGCCAGTTTCCGGGCCATGGCCCGAACCAGCGCCCGACGCAAAGATGCTGCCCTGGCCAGG
>JAHJPG010000032.1 GCA_018819925.1 Pseudomonadota bacterium | reverse complement strand
TTGGGGCTAATCAGCCCGCTGGCCGAGGCCGGCCTGGGCAAACGGGAGGTCAGAGCCCTGAGCCGGGCCCTGGGCCTGGCCACCGCCGAACTGCCCCCGGCGGCGTGCCTGGCCTCCCGTATCCCTTGGGGAACCCCTCTCAGCCAAGAGGCCCTGAAACGCATCGGCAAGGCGGAACAGGGCCTGCGCGAACTCTTGCCCGGCAACCTCAGGGTGCGCGATCATTACCCCGTGGCCCGTCTGGAGTTGTCGCCTTCGGATGTGGCTAGGGTCCTGGAAGACCCCTTGCGGGAGCGCATCATACAGGCGGTGAAGGCGGCGGGATATGACTACGCCGCCCTGGATATGGAAGGCTACCGCATGGGGGGAGGGCAGAAAACGCCCAAGGAGGCCTGAAACCCGATGCGGTTATATTTCGGGAGGTAAAAATGACCGACGAACTAACCGAGGCTAAGGCACGCCTGGCCCGGAGCCGGGAGAAGTTCCATACCTTGACCATGGCCTTGGCCCGCACCTTGGGCGAGGGCATCGTGCTCTGCGCCATGGACGGCAAGGTGGTGCAAGCCAACCAGGCCTATCAGGACATGTTGGGCTACAGCCTCAAGGAACTGCGCAAGAAGACCTACCAGGAACTCACCCCGGCCAAATGGCGCGATCTGGAAGACAAGCTCCGCGAGGAGCAGATCATGAAGCGGGGGTGGTGCGAGGTTTACGAAAAGGAATACGTCAGAAAGGACGGCGGCGTTTTCCCGGTGCGCACCCAGGCCTGGCTTGTGCGCGACGAGGGCGGGCGGCCTCTGTATCTGCTGGGGATTTTCCGCGACATCAGCGGCGAGGCGGGGCTTTGATTTTCGCCGAGCGGGTTGTGCTAAAATCGCTTCATGCGCACGATTAAAACAACCCTACTGCTGCTTTTGGATGAACTGCCCAGCGGTGGTGTCCAGCCTCCCGCTTCCAGCCGACCAGCCTTAGCGTTTCTCCTAATGCCTATGGGCGGTGGCCTGGTATAGCTCCAGATTGAAGTCGCGTGATATGCCCGGTGCAATGGAGGGCCACTGGAGTACTTGGATTAATACCTAGGGCACATTGACCGGCAAAAACCCGTTGGGATACTATAAGTCTGAACTAGGCGTATACCGAGTTGGTAAGTGCTTGTTGTTTTGAAGCTTCACCACCAAACCTTACAACCGATGCTCTTACGGCAGTGAGTCCGCTTAGGGGTATCGACGGTCCATATCCACACAACGCTACTGGCGCTACTTTTATCTTTTTTCTGAAAAGTTAGGAGGGTGTGATGCGTAAATTTGTAGTGTTGATTGCGGTACTTTGCGCGGTGCTGGCTTGGACGACGCCATCATTGGCCGAGTGGGTGAAAGTCGCTCAATACAAAAGATGGGCAACTGGTAACTGCATAGATGCGAACGGTAAAAAGCACCAATTCAAGGTGGTGGCCTACTCCTATAAATCCGAAGTTGAAATGGACGGTAAATTTCGCCACGAAATAGCCAAGGCCACGAACCCTATCTGTCCGGATGGCAGCCAGTTCCGGGGAGACTGGAGCAAAAAGAACTACACTGCCTGGAAGGAGAATGGGCGCTATTATTTGATCAGGCACAACTACAGTGGCGTTGTGTACTGCGGCAGCAAAAAGCTGGGCACGCTTATGGTCCACTCCTGGAGCTCTAAGGCGGACGCCCAAAACCAGGCCAATTATTATTTCAAAAAAAACTACGGGCGCGCCTGCGGTGGCCAGGCCAAGGGCAATTGGAGATATTTCACCCAAAAGTCGCTATTGCCCGGGCAATAGGAGTGTTGCAAAAGCGGCTTTAGGGGTATTCACCGCCCTTTTGGGAGGGCTGGTGGGATGATACAAACACGGCTCATGAGGCCCGGTAGTGTGGCCATGCGTCCAAAAGCGGCCGCGTGTTATGAGGGCTCACGGCTACCGGGCATGTGCTCGGGCAGTTTCAGGCCGCCGCCCGCTACAGTTGCAAACAGGGCCCTATCTATGCCCGGGTGGGGGCGGCTAGCAACTTTGCTGCCGTCTCATACCTGAACACGTCAACCTACACTCGACAACCCTTATAGGTTCGCCTAACGCCTTTTGGCGACGGCCTGGTAAAGCTCCAGATAACGCGTGGCGCTGGCCGTCCAGGAAAAGTCCTGGGTCATGCCGTTGGCCACGAGCCTTTGCCATAGCACGGGCTGGGCAAAGACCTGGGCTGCCCTGTGCGCCTGCTCCAGCAGAGCCTCCCGGCTGAACTCGCTGAACACAAAGCCCGTGCCCTGGCCGCTGGCCGGATCAAAGGGCGACACCGTATCCTTGAGCCCGCCGGTGGCGTGCACCAGGGGAGGGGTGCCGTAGCGCAAGGCGTACATCTGGTTAAGGCCGCAGGGCTCGAAGCGGCTGGGCATGAGCATCAGGTCGCTGCCCGCTTGCAGCAGGTGGGCCAGCTTTTCGCTGAAGGTCAGCTTAAGCCCCACCCGCCCGGGGTGGCGGGCGGCCAGGTGGCCCAGGGCGACTTCCATCTCGGCGTCGCCGGTGCCCAAGAGAGCCAGGCTGGCTCCACCCTCCAGCAGCGCCTCGCCCGCCTCGGCTATGAGGCTCACCCCTTTTTGGTGGGTCAGCCGTCCGATGAAGCCCATGAGCAGGCGGCCCGGTTGGGAATCGTCCAGAGCGAAAGCCTCCAGCAAAGCCCGGCGGCAGGCGGTTTTACCGCCCAGGTCATTGACGGAGTAGGTGGCCGGCAACAGGGCATCGGCGCCGGGCGACCACTGGGCGTAGTCCACTCCATTGATGATGCCGTGCAGATCCGCCGAGCGGCGGCGCAGGATGCCATCCATGCCCATGCCCAGCTCCGGGGTTTGAATCTCGGCCGCGTAGGTGGGGCTCACCGTGGTGATGGCCCCGGCGGTCATCAGTCCGGCCTTGAGCAGCGAGATGTTGCCCCAGTATTCAGCCCCCTCGATGTCATCCATATGGGAGGGAAGGCCGGTGAGGTGAAAGTCATAGCGGGGGTAGATGCCCTGGAAGGCCAGGTTGTGGATGGTCAATACGCTGGCCGCCGTGGCCAGGGGGCCCAAATCAAAGGGCGCGGTGGCCAGATAGGCGGGCAACAGGGCGGTCTGCCAGTCGTGGGCGTGCACCACCTGGGCGGGCCAGTCGAGGGCCCGGGCCAGCTCAACCGCCCCCCGGCACAAGAAAACGAAGCGTTGCAAATTATCGGGAAAGTCGCCGTGCATGCGGCCGTACAAGCCGGGGCGGCTGAAATATTCGTCATTACCCAGCAAGTATACGGGGCAGCCCCCCACCTGGCCCTGCCACACCTGGCAAGGCTTCATCTGCCCGGCCACCACCACCCGCACCTCCAGGCCGGCGGGACGCAGGCCGTGGGCCTCTCGTTGAATGTCGCCGTAAAGAGGCATGACCAAGCGCACGTCCAAACCTAGGGCCTTTAGAGCCGGAGGCAGTCCGCCGGCCACGTCGCCCAGGCCGCCGGTCTTGGCCAGGGGGGTTAGCTCCGGGGTGATGAAAAGGACCCTGCTTACCGCGGGCTCATTGGCTGGCACTTGGTTCTTCCTCGCCTTTTGGTTTGGCACGCAGCTTGCCGACCATACAAAAAATCCGGGATAGTTTTAAGCTCGCCGGGGAGCTTGATCTTTAGTCCCTGGGCTGCTATTGATAATAATGTGTTGGCTGCAGCTGGGTCCCCATAAGGTTTTGCGAGGACTCATGAAGCTGTGGCCTTTTTGCGGTGAGCGCCGCGCGGTGGCGCGTCAAGAATCCGCCGTGGCGGCAGAGTTTGTGGTGCGCGACGGTTTTTCCGGAAAACAGTTCTCCCTGCCTTGCCCTGCCCAGGTGCTCGATCTGTCCCCCAAGGGCTGCCGTTTGGCCCTGAGCCATTTGGACTGCGGCGGCTTTCACCTTCACCGCTGTCTGGAGGCCCCCAAAGACTATATCGTTGAGCTTCGCCTTGCCGGGGAGAACGGTCATTCCAGGCAAATTCAGGCCGAGGTGCGCTGGCTCAACCGGGATATGCAAGACCGAGGCCTGCCCTTCAGGGTTGGACTCTGCTTCCCTGAGCAAGACAGGCACGCGTCTGTATTCTGGCGGCATATCCAGGGGGGCTAACCTAAAGCTTGGCCCAGGGCCGCCTGAACCACGGGCAGGGAGGCAAGCCGGCCCGGCAGGTCCTCCAGGCGGGCCGTGGGGCGCCGCACTCCGGCCATGCGCAGCAACCGGGTGGGAGTGACCACCAAGTCGGCCCAAAGATCCCAGGGCTCATCGGGAAGCTCGTCCATCACCTGATAGTCGTGCACCAGCACCGCCACCGGCGTTTCGGCCGAGATTACCTTCAAATGTATGAGCAGGGCCCAGGTAAGGTCCAGCAGGCCCCGTCCGTCCCCCAGGATACGGCCCCGCCGGTCCACGGCCAAGGCCGCCCCCACAAGCAGCTCGGCCTTGCCTGGGCGCGAGGTGGGCAGGCGCACCTGGTGCCCGGCCTCGGCCAGGGACCAGCCCCGCAGGGCCCGGCTGCGCAGGGGCAGGGGCACGTCGGGCGGGGTGATTCGCACCAGCCCTTGCTTGAGCCCGGGGGTGGTGGCCAAAAGACTCTTGTTGTCGTTGAGGGCGTTGATGCGCGCCTGCAGCAGGCAGGGCTCCGGGGTGATGGCCACCACCCTGGCCATTCGGTATTCCTTGAGGCGGCGCAGGCGTTCCGCCGCCCGCCCGGCCCCATCGAACATGGGGGGGCGGCCCGGCTTGACTCCCTGGGGCCACAGCTCTTGCCAGCGGGCGCTCAACTCTTGGCGTAGGTCTTCTTTGGTTTGCATGATGCGCCTCAACGCTCCACTAGGCGGCCCTGGCTCCGGGCCTGGTTCACGGCCTGCCGGTACTGCTCCTCGGGGGAGGAAGAACCTGCCAGGTTGTCCAAGATGGCCTGCTCCTGCTCGGGAGATTTTTGGCCGGACTTTATCAACTCGCTCACAATGGGGCGAGACTTTTTAAACACCACCAGACGGCCGTCATCCAGGGGCGCGGCCAGGCGCCAGGCGGTGAGCCGCACCCGGGGGCCCGCAGGCGATGTGGTGTCGAACACCAACTTGTGGTGGTAGTAGCGGGCCTTGGGGCCAGACTGGCCCACGGCCACGCCCTCGGCGGTCTTGCCGTCCGGGCTTAGGCGGTAGCGGCCGTGGAACTTGGGGCCCTCCAGGTTGGCGTAGTACCAGAACATGAACAGCTCGTCCCCCCGGCGGGCCAGGAAAAAGCGGCCCCAGCCGTCGCCCCGCCAGAAACCGGCCCAGTCGTAGAGCAGGGGAGTGGTAAAACGGGCTCCCTTGGCGGGCAGGGCGTAGGCCAGGCGGCGGGGATTGGCGTAGCCATCCTGGCGGGCCTGGTCCACGGTCTTGGGGTTGGTGGTGTACAGGCGGTCCAGGGAGACCCCGCCGCGCAGGGGCTCGGGGAACTGGGCCTCCAGCCCCCACAGCTCCACCCGGCCCGGTCCGCTTTCCTCGGGCGCGTAGCCCATGAGTCCCAGGGGCCGGCAACCAGGGGGCGGGGTGGTGCTTTCGCTGATTAGGAAGTAGCCGGCCTGCTGGTGCAGGTAGCCCCACAGGGGGCGGCTGCCGGTGACGGGTTTGGTCCAGAGGCGGGCTACGGGGCCCTCCAAATGGTAACCCTGCTCCTCCCAAGAACTCACGCCCTGGGGGTCCACGGCATAGGCGTGGCGCAGCAGGCCCGGGTGCCACAGGCGCACTAGGGTTTGAGTGGCCGGGGCCTGGGGGCGGGCGGCGGGCTCACTGGCCGGCTGGGCCGCGCCCGGGGTGATGGTTAGGCCCGGCGGGGTGGGGGCGGAGGGGTCTTCGGCCTGGGGCCACAGACGCACCTCGCTGATTGAACCCAGGAACAAACGCCCCGGCCAGCGGCTGCCTCCCACCAGGTAGGGCGCGCCGGAGCCGGCCCAAGGCTCGGGCATGGCCACGGCGGCCACCTCGCCGCCGTCCAAGAACAAACGGGCGTGGCCTCCAGCCTCCCAGACCAGCCAGGCGACGTGCTCGCGGTCCAGACCCACGGTGGAGGCCGAGCGCAGCACCAGGGACCCCTGCGCGGTGTCCATGAGGGCGCACAAGTACCCCTCGGGGTCCAGGTACAACTCCAGGCGGTGGCCGTAACCACCCTGGGAGAACAGAGTTCGGGGCCCTGCGGTCCCTTGGCCGGGGTTGAAACTCACCTCCACCGCGCCGGTGGGGCCGCCGGGCAGGCCGCTGCGGGACGGGATGACCTGGGGCCATCCGGCAAGAGTGGCGGCGGCGGAACTCTGTGGTTGGGATACACGCTCCAACAGGAAGGTTTCGGGCTTCAAGTGGGGGGGGCGGGCCTGTCCCTTGGGCCACCAATAGGCGGTCACCTCCATGCGGTTGGGGTTCAGGCAGCGGAACTCGAAACTGCCCTGATTGCCGCAGCACTGGCCCGGCTGGTCCTGGGCTTGGCCCTGGAGGCGTTCGGGCCCGGCCGTGGCGGCCCGTCCCTCGGAAAGGTAGCGGGGCTGGCTAAGTGAGCCGCCGTAAGCCACGAAGGAAAAACCGGCATCGGAGCCGGTGATTTTAAAGAAATCGCTTCCCGTGCGGGTGTCCACCCACACCCCGCTCAGGTTGCCTTCACGGCTGACCTGGGGCCCGGGCGGAGAAGCCGGCAGGCCCTGGCGGGTCATGTTCAGTTGCCCCTGGCCCAGGGTGGAGTTGAATACGCCCCCCAGGCTCAGACCCGAGGCTTCCTCGGCCAACTGGGCGCTAAACTCGAAGCCAGCCTCAAGGTCGCGGTACTCCAAGAGGGCTCCGCCGGTGGTGGGTGTAAGACTCACCATGCCGGGCATGCCCTCCCATTTGCCCTGTAAAACCCCTCCCTGAGGGCTAAAATTCAGCTTGCCCCGCACCAGGTCGCTGGGGGAGCCATTGGGCAGCAGATTGGTGTACCAGTAGGTTATGCGCCAACCACCGGCCAGGCGGCTCAAGGGTTCAACGGGCGGCAGTCCCGCCACCCTGCGGAAGATTATCCTGGCGTCGCCGGGCCAGGCGGCGCGGTCCAGGGTGGGAGCGAACAGGACGAAACGGAAGGCCTCCGGCCCCAGCACTTCGATCTCCTGGCGGCCGCGTCCCGGGCAACAGGAGCCGGGCAGGGCCTGCCATGCCCCGGCCAGGCGCCGGCCGCCGGGGCTGGCCACCAGGCGGCCCATATAGGCGAAACCGCCGCCATGAGCCGCCTCGCCGCCCTGCCAAAGGCGCAGCAACCAGGAGCCGTCGGGCTGGGGGTCCACCAGGGCCGTGGCCGAGGCGTCGCCGGGCTGGTAGATGCCGGGCAGTAGGGTGTTGGGCGTGGCGGCGGCCGGGACGGAGTTGGCCCCAACAAGGCAAGCGCCCATGATAATCAGAACAAAAAACAACCTAGTTCGCATGATTTAGTCCGATGCCGACTCGGGATAACGAAAATATTGGTTTCATTTTCCTCGGGGGGGCGGGTATTGTCAATGCCTGGCAAGGCTTTGGAAAAAATAAGCAAAAAGTGGCTTGCACCCTTGGGAATGTGTGACTATATTCTTCCCGGTGAGCATCGGAGGCGCTAATGCACCCCCAGACCATATTTGGCCATGAGGAAATGAGGCTGCTAGCCGAAGGTCTTTGCGTGGCCGAGGACAGCGTAAGCGACTATTTTCGCTTGTCCGAGGGTTTTTGGCGCCGCCATCTCTTTGAGGTGCGCACCCTGGCCGAGCTTGAGCCGGCCGAGGTGTCAACCGAGGCCCTGGCCCAGGTTTTGCGCCTGCGCAAGGCTGACACCCGGCGATTGCGGGGCCGGGACTTCTGGCGCATCTGCTTTCAGGACCACAATTTCCTGGAGGCCATGCAAAGGGACAAGGCGGATGAACTGTTTCTGCCCATGCTCACTTACGTGATGGTGCACGAGTTGGTGCATGTTGTCCGATTCGCCACCTTTGTGCAGCTTTTTGAACTGGACCACGAGCGGCGCCAAGACGAGGAAGCACGGGTGCACCGCTTGAGCGCCGAAGTGCTCAAAAAAGTTCGCCTGCCTCATTTGGAGCAGGTGCTCGCTTGTTACGAGAATTTCGCAGCCGCCCTCAGCCCCGAGGGCCACTGCTAGCGCGGCGAGATCAGTCAGAGGAGTTTGGCCATGCCGTTTTATGAATACGAGTGCTGTAAATGCAACCAGATTAGCGAGGCCTTGCAAAAGGTCAGTGATCCACCCCTGAAGAAATGCCCTCACTGCGGTGGAAAGCTAAAGAAAATCATTAGCCTGAACTCTTTTCACCTGAAAGGGGGCGGTTGGTACGTCACCGACTACAAGGGCAAAAACTCCTCCACCGCGGCCCCCAGCGACAGCTCCGCCGGCAGCGACAGCGCGCCCAAGAGCGACACTCCGGCAAAAAAAGAGACCAAGGCCGCCACTCCCAAGGCCGACAAAAGCTAGCCCCGGCAGCCCCGCAAACCAGCTTATTTTGGGCGCCCCCCATCCAGGGAGGGCGCCCTTGTTTTGCCCGGCGATTGACACAGGCCCGCAAGCCGCCTATTTTGGCCGAGGAAGGAAGCATGAGCCCAACTCCTCTACAAATCGCGGCCCAGCGCCTGGCCCTGGCCGGAAAAGTGGCGGTGCTCACCGGGGCGGGCATATCCGCCGAGTCCGGGGTGCCCACCTTTCGCGGGCCGGGCGGCCTGTGGGAAAACCACCGCCCCGAGGATCTGGCCACCCCCCAGGCCTTTGCCCGGGACCCGGAGCTGGTTTGGCGCTGGTACAACTGGCGCCGCAGGCTCATCGCGGGTTGCGCCCCCAACCCGGCCCATTTGGCCCTGGCCGCCCTGGAGCAACGGGTAGGGGACTTCACCCTGCTCACCCAGAACGTGGACGGCCTGCACCGCCTGGCCGGCAGCCGAAATCTCCTGGAAGTCCACGGCAATCTGTGGATGGTGCGCTGCACCGTCTGCGGGGCCCTATATGAAGAGCGGGGGCTCGGCCTGCCAGCCCGGCCGGCCTGCCGCCAGTGCGGCGGCCTGCTCAGGCCCCACGTGGTGTGGTTCGGCGAATCCCTGGACAGCGCCATCCTGGACCGGGCCTGGCGGGCGGCGGCGGGTTGCCAGGCGATGCTGGTGGTGGGCACCAGCGCGGTGGTGCAGCCGGCGGCGGGCCTGGCCTCGGTGGCCAAGCAGGCCGGGGCTTTTGTCATCGAAGTGAACCTGGAGCCCACCCCCAACAGCCGGGAGGTGGACGTGTCGCTCATGGGCAAGGCCGGCGAGATTTTACCCCAACTGGTGGACTGAGCCATGAAGCATCGGAGCATCATCACCCTGACAAGCGATTTCGGCCCCGGACCCTATGTTGGACTCATGAAGGGGGTGATCCTGGGCCTATGCCCGGAGGCCAATCTGGTGGACCTGGAGCACTCCCTGGCCCCCCAGGACGTTTTTGCCGGAACCCTGGTCTTGGAGCAGGCCATCGGCGTGTTCCCGCCGGGCACGGTGCATCTGGCCGTGGTGGACCCCGGGGTGGGCGCCGGACGGCGGCCCCTGGCGGTGGACGGAGCCGGTTGCCTCTGGGTGGGGCCGGACAACGGCATATTCACCCCGGTCTACCTGGCCGATCCCCAGGCCCGGGCCTATGAGATCACCGACGAGTCCTTGTTCCGCGAGCCCCTGTCGGCCACCTTCCACGGCCGGGACATCTTCGCTCCGGTGGCGGCGGCTCTGGCCGGAGGCCGCGACCCGGCCAGCCTGGGGCCCCTGGTGAGCGATCCGGTGCGCCTGGAATGGCCACTACCCCGCATGGAAGGAGATGCCCTGGTGGGTCAGGTGCTCACGGCCGACCGCTTCGGCAATTTGATGACCAACCTATCCCGCACGGAAGTGGAGGCCTTCCTGGCCGGCCGACCCGCCTTGGTCCGCATGGCCGGCGGGGCGGTGGAGGGGCTGTCCAAGGCCTATGGAGAGCACCCGCCGGGCATGCATTTGGCACTATTCAACTCCCAGGGCCGCCTGGAGGTGGCCGTGAACCAGGGCAGCCTGCTGGATCGCCTGGGCCTTAAACCGGGCAACGAGCGGGGCTTGGAGGTGAGGGTGGAGGCGGGTTGAGGAGCCGGTTCCGTTGACACCCCCGTTTTCGCGCCCTATACTCGCCCCATGCTCAAGACCAACGATCTAGCTCAATTCAAGGAATTCCTGGAGTCCGGCGGCTGGGCCGACGCCTTTAACAACGCCGGCGAGGAGCTGCGCCTGGAGATGATCGAAAAGATCGAGACGCTCCTGGACGCGGCCGACGCGGCGGACAAGGTGGTGGGCGAGGTGCTCTTCGCCAAGGACGGCATGGCCGCGCCTCCGTCTGATTCATCTTCCACATTGGACCGGGACTAGCCCGCAGGTTTCGTGAGGGTTGAGTGGTAATGGGCAGCGGATCATTATTCATAGGGCAGTCATGAAAAAGATGCTTACATCGCCAAACTACAATTTGTACCCATCACCGGCACAGCCAGCCGCCGGCAGACAAGACGACCGGCAAGCGAGGGCCGCAGGCGTAGCCATAGCTACGTCGAGGTCCGAGCGAAGTCGGCAACGCCGTATGCTGGGGGCTGGCGCAGCCGGACGCTCTGCCCTCATGAAATTTGCGGACTAAATCATGCGCCGCTGGTGGTTGTGGGTGTTGTTGGCCTTTTTGGCCACGGGTGCATTTTATGCTACTCATAGCTTTCTTAACGGCCCCCGCTGGGCCCTGTACCAGATCGGCAAGGCCATCCACGACCGGGAGCCCCGGGTTTTCCTGGCCCACGTGGATATCGAGCGCATCCTCAAAGGCCAGCAGAGCACTATCGTGGATTTGGTGGCCCCCAAGGGCCAGCGGGACGACAGCACCCGAAACCTGGTGCGCGGCCTGGTGGGCGCTTTCATGGCCCCCCTCAGCGACCAGATGGCCGCCCAGGTGATCAAGGTCATCAACGACCCGGACCGGGAAAACCTGCCCTCGTCCTGGACCCTGGTGTTCGCCGCCAATGTCACCCGCAACGGCAATTACGCCCTGGTGGTGCTCTCCGATCCCGCAAAGGGCCAGCGCCTGCGCATGGGCATGCAAAAGCGCAAGAACGGCCCCTGGCAGATCGTGGACATGGACTCCAACGACCTCAAGCGCCTGGCCGGCAAGTATTTGGAAGAGCGCTACGGGGTGAAGGTGGACCAAAAGCCCGCGCCCCAGCCACAGCAGAGCCAGAGCGCGCCCGCGCCGCCCGTGCAGGGCGATACCCAGGGCCAGCCGCCCGCCAAGCAGTAGGGCGGGGGCCTAAGCGCCTCAATTTTTCCGAACCGCTAAAATCTGGGAGTAGTGCTCATTGCGAGCCGCGCTGCCCGAAAGGGTGGTGAGGGCTGGGGATTGCTCGCGGCGTGGCGTGGCGATCTTCTGTATTTTATCACCATTGACATACTTGATTAAATTGTTTACTGAATAAATCAAATGGCTAAGAAGTACAGATAGGGAGAGAGTAATGAAAAAAGATTTGTTAAAAAAGTACGAACTTATATTCCCTGGACAATGGATTGTTTCTGATGATCGTGACTGGGCTTCACAAAATTACCGATGTTTAATGTTAATAACAGATTGCTTTTATGAAGCTACCGTCGCTTTATACTATTTTCGCCCATTCTCCATCGATAGCATTGAAGCCTACGAGCGACCATCACCATACGACGCCCACCTTAACACTATTCTTGCTAAACATTTAGTTTACTCTCTTGATTCAATTAGAAATATTATCAATAAATTATGTAAAAAGTGTGATCCGCCGCCTCAAGTGTTACCAATTTACGAGGAATACAAAAGAAGGTTTGGCCATCTAAAATTCATCAGAGATTCAGCGATCCACATTGAGGACCGCGGTCGAGGGGTAAATAAAAATGGATTGCCTCTTGGTGCAAATATTATAAGTTTGAGCAACTTTGTAAATAACACCTATTGCTTTACAGGCGATGATGGCAATGAATACGGAATTGATATAACGGAAGAAACCATTCGTCAGGCCCACGAGATTTTACAAAAAATTGTCGATTCCTATGGGTGGCATGGCATAACAATTACCATTGATTTTTAATCTATATCCCTACAGCGCCCGCATCCACTCCGGCTTCAGCCCCACCCGGCCGCCCAGGGCCTGGTCGATCAGGGCCAGGGTCTGCTCCCGGTCCCGGGGCAGGACGGCCTTCACCGGCAGGTAGTTGGAGGCGTGGTTGGAGTAGAACAGCCCGCCGCCCAGGTCGCTGTGGGCGATCATCTCCCGCAGCTCGCGCAGCATGCCTTCCACCCCTGGCAGCTCGAACTCGCCGCGCCGCTGGGCTTCGTACATGGGCGTGCCGGGGATGAGCATCAGGGTCAGGGCCCCCACGTAGTCGGGCTTCATGGCGGTGAGCAACTCGCCGGTGGCCTTGGCGTGCTCCAGGCTGTACTGGGTGCCGCCCACCCCCAGCAACACGGTGACGCTGAGTTTGATGCCCGCCTTTTTCACCCGCCGGCCCTGTTCGATGAGCTTCTCGGGGCTTGAGCCCTTGACCATATCCTTGAGCACCACCGGGTGGCCGCTCTCCACTCCGTAGTAGAGGATGCCCAGGCCCAGTTCCTTGAGGCGGGCCAGGTCTTCGTCGCTCTTCATGGCCACGCCCTTAGCGTTGGCGTAGGCCCCCACCCTGGTCACCCAGGGCAGCTTTTCCTTTATTTGGCCCAGCAGCCATTCCCAGCGCTTCATGGGCATTATCAGGGCGTCGCCGTCCATGACGAACACCCGCCGCTGGCGGTGGCAGTGTTTGGAGGCGAACTCCAGGTCCCGCTCCAGGATCTTCTGATCCTTGATGGCGAAGCGCTTGTCCTTGTATGTGCCGCAAAAGCCGCACTTATTGTGCGAGCAGCCCAGGGTGGCCTGGATCAATATGGAATAGGCCTCGCTGGGCGGGCGGATGCAGTTGCCCACGTAGTCAAAGCCCTGGGGTTCGCTGGCGCAGTCCATGCTTCTCTCCGGGATGAGGGTGTCTCGACCCTATTTATATGGCGGCAGGGGGGATGGCGCAAGCCAAGGCCCTCCCCGGACGCGCCGGGGAGGGCCTTGAGAGTCGTGGCGGGCGTAAAAATTAGTGGTAGTCGTGGGTGCCCAGAATCACCGGAACCCCGGTTTTGCTGCTGATGATGTCGGCCATCTCCTGGGCGCTGGTGTAGGGGCAGGAGGGCTTGGCGTTGGCCATGCAGCTGCTCATGTAGATGACGTCGGGCTTCACGCCGCTCATCTTGATGCCCACCCCGATGTTGGGGGCGGTGTTGCGGCCTGGGCAATGACAGGCGTGGAAGCCCATTACCTGCACCGGCTCGTCAAAGCTGCCTTCGCCCAAGGCCGCAGCCTTGAGACAGCGCCATTCGCCGGGGCAGCCGTAGCCGCTGTCCATGTAGGAGCCGCAGCCCACGATCAATGCTTTTTTCATTGAATCCTCCAAATGGTCGGCCCGCCAACGGCGGGAAACTATTCCCCAAAAACAGCAGGTCTTTAATAGCACCGCCCGGCCTGGTGGTCAAGGCGGGATTATGAGGGCTTGTATCAAGGATTATGTAATGCTACCAAGGTATACTAGCTTCGACGCATCAAATCCACGCACTAGTAAACCGGAAGCATATGCAACCCACCTTTTGTTTCATCGACGACGCCGACTTTGAGCTGGACAATTTCCAGCAAAACCTGGCTCCGGCCTTCAAGGGGGTGGATTTCGTCTACGCCCGGGACTTCGACCGGGCCCAGCACAAGCTGGAAGGACGCCGCTGCTTGTGCTTTTTGCTGGACATCTACGGGGCTGCCCCGGGAAAGAGCTCGGACGATTTGCCGGCTCCGGAGGTACTGGCCGCGGCCCTGGGCCAGGGTTTCCAGGTGGATACGCTCTACCAAAACCTGGAAGGCGAGGGCGGCGAGCGGGCCAACCAGTTTTTGCGCCGGCTCCATGCCCGAGTCCAGGCGGCCCAGGAGGCCTTTGTAGCCGCAGCCGAACAGTTGGGGCAAAGCGCCTCCTTTGGTCTGAACTACCTGGCCCAGGTACGGGAACACCAGCCTTGGGCCGCGGCCCTGGGCTATAGCCGCAAGGCCCTGTTCGCCGACGCGGCGGCCATGTGTATGGCCGGGGCTGACGGGGTTTTGCAAAAGCCCCAGGGGGACGGCGAGGATGCCATAGCCAAGGCCAGCCGGGAGGCGGCTCCGGAACTGGCCCGGGCCGCTTTCGCCGCCGTGGATCGACGCCTGGCCGCGTTTACCGGCGTGGTGGGCCTGGGGCTCTGCCAGAATGGCACCAGCCTCCCCTTGGCCGAAGCCCTGCAAGCCGCCATGAGTCAACTTAATGGCCAAGGCAAGCGTTCGGCTGTGGCGCGCAAAGAGATTTTGGAGAAACTCAAGTCGGTGCGCCTGAAAGAGTTGGAGTTGGACCAGCGGGACATGGAGGTGATCTTGGCCCTGTGGGACTGGCTAAGTCTAGAAACTTAAAGGTTATTCGGGGGTTTGCCTTGACATGGCCCCTTGCGGTTGCTAAATTCTAGCTGACGGGTTTTTCCCGGCAAAACGGGGGTAAGTGGCCGTGGCCGAAGAACTTTCTCAGCGTGCCCGACTGGTGCTGGCCTCGGTGGTGGCCAACTACATAGCCACGGCCGAGCCGGTGGGCTCTCGCACCGTATCCAAGCAAAAAGACGTTGATTTTTCCCCGGCCACCATCCGTAACGTCATGGCCGACCTTGAGGAAATGGGCTACCTGGAGCAGCCCCATGTCTCTGCCGGCCGGGTGCCCACCGCCGACGGCCTGCGTGTTTACGTGGATTCCATCCTGGAACTGGACGAACTGGACCTGCACACCAAGGAAATGATTCGCTCACAACTGGAAAACCAGCCGGTGAGCGAGGCCAACGACATCTTCAAGGCCACCAGCCGCACCCTTAGCCAGATGAGCCGCCAAGCCGCCTTGGTGGCGGTGCCCAGCCCGGAGCAGGAGGTTTTCCGCCACATGGAGTTCGTGCGCCTGGCTCCCGGGCTCATCCTGGTGGTGCTGGTTTCCAAGGCCGGTGGGGTGCAGAACCGCATAATCGAGGCCGAGGAGGACATCGCCCAGGAGGAGTTGGACCGCTATACCCGCTACCTCAACGAGCTATTGGCCGACCTCACCCTGAGCCAGGTCAAGCAACGGGTGGCCCAGGAAATGACCAATGAGCGCAACCAGTTCGACACGGTGCTCTCCCGCGCGCTCACCCTGGGCAAGCAAGCCATGGAAAACCGAAGCGAGGGCGAGCTCTTAATCGACGGCCAGACCAACCTCATGGACCAGCCCGAGTTCAAGGACATGGTGCGCCTCAGAGGAATTTTTCAGGCCTTTGAGGAGAAATCCACCCTGCTGCGCCTCTTGGACAAGGCGCTTACCGCCCAGGGGGTGCGCCTGTACATCGGCTCGGAGAGCAAGCTGTCCGAGTTGGACGGCCTTAGCTTGGTCACCTCGCCCTATGGCGAGGCTGGCAAGCCGTTGGGCGCCCTGGGAGTGATCGGCCCCACCCGCATGGACTACTCCAAAGTAATCCCCATGGTCGACTTCACCGCCCGCTTGGTAAGCCGTATCCTGGACCAGCGGGGCAAGTAGCCGCGCGCCGCAGCCGGAATTTGCGAAAGGAATATTTGGAAGTGATAAAGCGCGAAAAACCCGGGGCCGCCCCGGCGCCGGAGCAGGAAGAAAAAGCCCCCACCGAGGCCCAGCAAGAGGCTCCGGAGCCCGACTGCCAAGAGTTGGCCGCCCAGGTGGCCGAACTCAAGGAGCGCGCCCTGCGCCAAGCGGCGGAACTGGATAACTTCAAGAAGCGCACGGAACGTGAAAAGGCCGATTTTTTCAAACGGGCCAACGAAGGACTGGTCAAAGATCTGCTGCCTGTGTTGGACAACCTGGAGCGGGGCCTGGCCAGCGCCCAGGAAAACCCGCAGAGCGACCAGAGCCTGGTGCAGGGGTTGGAGATGGTCCACGCCGAGTTGCTAAAGACTTTGGCGCGTTACGGCCTGGAACCGGTGGAGTCCCTGGGGCAAACCTTTGACCCCGAACGCCACGAGGCCATGATGCAGCAAGAAGACCCCGAGCAGGAAGAAAATACAGTCTTGGCCGAGGCCCAAAAGGGCTACATGTTCGAGGGACGCCTCTTGCGCCCGGCCATGGTGGTGGTCAGCAGGAAGCCCTCCTAGACCTGGGGCGGGAATTAGTCAGGGGAGGCCGCGGAGTGAACACCGGCTCGGCAAAAAAATATTTAGCCACCGTCCTGGCGGCGGTTTTCTTTATCTTGGCCGCATTGCTTGCCGGCGGCTGCGCCCCCGTGGAAAAGGCAGAAGTCCCACTGCCCACCCCTGCCGATGAAAAGGTGGACAAGACCCTGCCTCCCTCGGCCCTGGAGGAAGTGGGCAACGACCGCCTGGCCCGGGGACGCTATCACTTTGCCGTGGACGCCTACCTGGCCGCCTTGTCACAAAACCCCGGCTCCAAGGCCGTCAGCCGCTTGCGCCTGAACTTGGCCCGGGCCTACGAGGGCGCTGGCCAACGGGCCATGGCCTTGGACCAACTGCGCGCCATGCCCGCCCAGGGAGGCGAACCCGAGGCCCTCACCAAGGCGCTGCTCATGCGGGCGGGGTTGGAACGCATGCTGGGCCAACTAAACCAGTCCGCCGCCACCCTGCGCCAATTGGTGAGGATGCCTCCCCGGCCCTTGAGCGAGGCGGAGCAGCGTCAGGTCCTGGATTCCCTGGCCGCCACCCAGACGGCCCTGGGCCAGTACGGCATGGCCACCGGCACCTTGCTGGAGTTGGCCGGCCTGGAGGGGATGGTCACTCCGTCGTTGCAGCTACACCTGGCCAAGGTGGCCGGACGGGCTTCCTCGGGCGAGTTGGAAGGCCAATTGGGCAAGCCCCGGCCACCCATGCTTAACGCCATACTACTATTGGCCCTGGCGCGGGCCCAGTTCAGGGAAGGACGCCTGGACGAGGCCCTGAGCACTCTGGGCCAGGTGGACGGGCTGGTGTCCGACAGCAACATCGGGGCGGAAGCCAAGGTCCTGCGCCAGGAAATAAAACAGGCCAAGCTGGTGGACCCGGTGGCGGTGGGGGTGTTGTTGCCCCTCAGCGGTCCCTGGGCCCAAACGGGCAGGGAAGTGCTGGCCGCGGTGGAGTTGGGGCTTGGGATATATGAAAGCGATGGCGGCAAGGCGCCGGTGCTGTTCATCGCCGACAGCAAGGGCTTGCCCATGGAGGCCGGCGCGGCAGTGGACAAACTGGTGGACAATCACAAGGTCCTGGCCATCATCGGCCCCCTGGGCGCCAGCCCATCCCTGGCCGCCGCCCGCCAGGCCCAGACCCGCCAAGTGCCCCTGATCAGCCTGGCCCGCATCGACGGCGTGGCCAGGAGCGGCCCCTACGTTTTCCAGGATTCCCTTACTCCCCAGCGCCAGGTAGACGGCCTGCTAACCGAGGCCATGTCCCTGAGGGGCAAGAAAAGCTTTGCCTTGCTGGCCCCGGACAATTCCTATGGCCGGGGTTTTTCCGGGCTGCTGGAAAAAGGCGTGCTCGCCCGGGGCGGGGAGGTGGTGCGCAGGGTCTACTATGATCCCAAGGCCACGGACTTCACCCAATACGTGCAGGCCCTGGTCAAGCTGCCTCCGGGCAAGTACCGTCCCGGCGCGCCGGATTCGCCCCAGCCGGTCATAGACTTTCAGGCTCTTTTCATTCCCGACAGCCCCCAGGCCGTGGCCATGGCCGCCAGCCAATTGCGTTACTTCGACGTGACCGGGGTGCTCTTGATGGGCACCAACCTGTGGCACGAGGCGCGCCTGCTTGAGTTGGCCGCCCGGGACGTGCAAGGGGCCATCATGCCCGGGTGCTTCGACCCTAACGCCAACGACCCCTTGGTGCGCAAGTTCGTGTCCGAATATCAAAAGGCACTGGGGCGCACCCCCGCCTTGCTGGAGGCTCAGGGATACGATACGGCCAGAGTGCTGCGTCACCTTATCAGCGGAAACCAGCCGCCCCGCACCCGGCAGGCCATGCAACAGGCCTTGCTTGGTATCAAGGACCTGCCCGGGGTCTGCGGCCCGGTCACCATCAGCCCCCAACGTTCCTTTGACCAACCGGTGGTGATCTTCACCGTGGACCGCGCCGGCTTCCGGCCGGTGCATCCCCAGGACCGGGTGGAGCCCGAACCAGCCCCGGCCCCAGCCCTGTTAGAGGGTGGCGGACCGATCGTCCCGCCGGCGGGACAGGCCCCACCGGCCGGGCAGTAGGTTCCGGTTCAGGCGCGCGGCCTTACCGACACCTTCAGCCCCACCTGGCCGTAGCCCTCGCGCTCCACCCCGCAGTCGGTGCAGGCGACCTGGCGCATGAAGTGGAATTGGTTGGGATCAAGGCCCTCGCTTAGGCGCTCGTTTATCAGGGCCGCCGGAACCGTGAGTTGCCCCACCAGATAGACGCACATCCGCTTGGGGCACAGCTTGCTGATGAAATTGCCGTTCACGTCCATCACGAAACGGTCGCCCGGGCGGTAGCCGGTGTTGCAGGCCACCGAGGACACCACCTCCGCCACTATGCTGTAGCGGGATGCGGCCTCGCCAATTCGTTTTATGTAGCGGGCCCGGGGGTCATCCTGGGCGATCGATTCCGCCTCCCGGGCTGACATGCCAACCCGCCGGGCGAACTCCTTCACCGCGTCCGTGTCACTCATATTCATCTCCTCGGATCGGACTAACCGAAAATGGCCTTGCCGGCCAGGGCCTGGGCCACCCGGGCGATGTTTTTGCCATGCTGCCTGGCGGCCTGGGCGCGCTCGGCGGGCAGGCCGCCCTCAATGGGCGAAAGGTCCTCGTTGTGGGCCCGGCCGTAGGGTCCCCACTGCAAGCCGCCCTGAGCGTAACCCAGCGAGTTTTTGGGCAAGGGAACCAGGACCAGGCCCAGCTCGGCCAGGTTGTTTAGCATGGCCAACATGGTCAGTTCGCAGCCGCCGCCCGCGCCGCCGTAGCCCGAGCCGCAGGCGAATACGCCGCCCACCTTGCCCACCACCTTGTCGCCCATCCACAACCCGGCGCAATGCTGGTCAATGAATTTTTTCACCCGCCAGTCCATGCAGCCCATATGCACCGGTGTGCCCAGCACAAGGGCGTCCGCGGCCAAGACGTCATCGGCCACGGCCTCCTCGGCTGTCTTGAGCTTGGCCGTGCAGCCCTGAACCGACTCCACGCCCTGGGCCAGGGCCTCGGCCAGCCTCAAGGTGCCCTTGTGGTCGGTGGCGTATACGATCAAAACCTCGGCCATGGCGGTTCTCCTTGATTGAATACCAATAAGCGCTCCATTTAATATTAGGCCATGGGCGGGTGCTGGTGACAATGCCGGAAGAAAAAAAGGCCCTTCCCGCGAAGGGAAGGGCCCATGATAAGGCAACGGTTTAGATCAGGAGCTTGTTGCTACACCCAGCGGGCGGTGACGGTCCTTTCGTCCAGGAACAGGCGCATGGAAGCCATGCGGGACTTGGCCGCGCCCAGGAAGCTCTTGCGCTTGGAGCCCAAGGGGAAGAAGGCGTAGGGCTGGGGCACGCCAACGTTGATGCCCACGTTGCCCACGTTGACTTCGCGGGCGAACTTGCGGGCGTTGGCTCCGCTGGCGGTCATGATGCAGGCGCTGTGCCCCAGGTCGGTCTTGGAATTGATCCAGCCGATGACCTGCTCCAGGCTGTCCGCCCGGATAAGGGCCGCCACCGCGCCAAAGGCCTCCTCCTTGCAAATATCCATGTCTATGTCGGCGTCTTCCAGGATGGTGGGGCCCATGAAGTAGCCGTCGGGGTAGTCCGCCGGAAGCATGGTGCGGCCGTCCAGCACCATCTTGGCGCCCTCGGCCAGGCCGCGCTCCACCCAGGCCCAAACCTTGTCGCGGCCCGCCGGGGTGGCATAGGGGCCCATGGTGACCGACTCGTCCAGGCCGTAGCCCAGTTTCATGGAGGCCGCGTTGGCCACCAGGGCCTGCTTGACTTCTTCGTAACGGGCCTTGTCGCCCATGATCACCACGTTGTCAGAGCCCAGGCAGCGCTGTCCGGTCATCCCGAAGCAGCCTTGGCGCACGTAGGCCGGGCAGGAGTCAATGTCCGCGTCGGGCATGATCACCACGGTGTTCTTGCCGTTGCCGTTGAGGCTGCTGGTCTTGCCCAGTTTGCCGCACTGGGCGAAAAGATCCAGGCCCGCTCCGGTGGAGCCGATGAAGCCGATGCCCTCGATCTCCTTTTGCTCCAGGATGTAGCTGTTCACATCCCGGCCGCCGTGGATCAGGTTGATGGCGCCCGCCGGGAAGCCGGCCTCCAGGGCCACCTTGCTCATGTACTCGGCGGCCACCGGGTCCTGGCGCGAGGGGCTCACCACCACCGAGCAGCCTGCCGCCAGGGCGTAGGGCACAAAGGAGCTCCAGGCGTGCATGGGAATGTTGCCCGGGGTGACGATGAGGAAGGGCCCCAACGGCTCCCAGGTCAGCCACATGTCGATGCCGCCCGCCAGGTTGTCGATGTGCTCGTTGCGCGCGGCCATGCCGTAGGCGGCGGAGCAGGCGGACTCGATGTTCTCGATGGAGCGGCGCACCGAGCCCGCGGCCTCTTTGAAGGTGCGGCCGTGGTCCTGGGTAAGCACCCGGCTGAGGGTGTCGGCTTCGCGGTCGAATATCTGGCGCATGTCAAAGAGCATGCGGGCCCGCTCGCGCAGGGCGATGCCCTTCATGGCCTCGAAGCCCTGCTGGGCCGCCTCCACCGCCGCCCGTGCCTCTTGTTTGGTGGCGGTGGGGAACTCGGCTATCTCCACCCCCGTGGCCGGGTTGGTGGTTTTGTTTATGATGTCGGACTTCGATTCCACCCACTCGCCGCCGATGAGAAGCTTCAGGCGGCCGTAATGGCTCTTGACTTCGGGTAGTATGGCCATGGCAGGCCCCTCCTAACTAAATGTTTGCGGGTTCGGCCCTAGCGAAGGCCGTCCTCGTACTTTGCGTCTTCTTTGGTAAGGCCGCCGATGCGGGGCAGGGGGCGGCCCGAGTCGGTGACCACCAGGGCCACCAGTATCTCGTCGGGCATGGGCGCGTCTTCAACGCTCACGGTCATGCCGTCAAAGTGGGAGCGGATAAATGCCGCGTCCTTGTGGTTCAGGGGCACGTCGATGGTGCAACCGGCCGGGCCGCGTTTTTTAACCGAGGGGATCAAGGCCAGGCCACGGCCCAAGGCCTTGCGGAATGGGGCGCCCAGCTTGGGGTGCAGGATGGCCCCGCCGTGCTCCAACTCGCCCTTAAGACCCACGATGGCCGCCTTGCCGTAGCTCTCGCACTGCTCGGGGGCGATGCCCAGGGCCTCGCGGGCCTTGTTGCCCAACATGCCGCCCAACTCTTCGCCAATTTCCATCAGTTGGCTGAGGTCCTCGGCGTATTCATGGGCAAAGGGGTTTTTGATCACCGCGATGGCAGCGGCTTTGCGGGTGGCCGGCTTGACTTGCTTGCCCGCCTCCTGCAAGGTTTCCTCCACTATGGTTACCAGCTTGCGGATTTGCATGCTCAAATCTCCTCGCGAATGGACAATGAATTAAGAGACCACCTGGGCCTTGCGCATCGCCGGCGGGGTGTTGCGGCTTACCTTGACCACCACCTTGCCGTCGATCAGGATCATGCTGATGCCCGGAGTGTCGCCTTCGGCCAGGGCTCCCAACACGTCGTTGCCCGGAGAGCCGATGGGGGTGTCCATGAACACCAGGTCCGCTTCCAGGCCGGCGGCGATGCGGCCCCGGTTGAGGCCGTAGAGCTTGGCGGTGTTGCCGCTGGCCATGGCCACGGTAAGCTCCGGGGCCACCCCGCCCAGGCTGGCCACCAGGGCCATGTTGCGCAGGATGCCCAGGGTGACCACTCCGGTGCCGCTGGGTGCGTCGTTGCCGAAGATCACCCGGTCCCACTGCTTGGTTTCATCCATGTAGCGGGCCACCTCGGCGGCGCGCCGCATGTTGCCGCACTGGACGATCTCGATGGCGATGTCGGTCTGGTCGATGATGCGCTTGGCCTCGTCCAGGCTGACCGCGGTGGGGCCGCCGTTGATATGGCTGGCCACCGAGGGCCCCGTGGCGATGATCTGCTCGGCCCCCACCACCGATGACCCGGGTATGGAGGTGCCGCCGGTGTGCATCATCACGGTCATGCCCCGGGCCTTGGCCCAGGCCACCATCTCCGCCGCCTCGGCCGGCTCCTTCACCGAGCCCAGCCCCACTTCGCCGATCACCTTGACTCCGGCCTGGGCGCACTCTTCGATGTCAGCCTCGGTGAGGCCCTTTTCCAAGATAAGGGCTCCGCCCAAGACCTTCATTCCGCCGGGGCGCACCACGGCCCAACTCTTGGCGGCCACGATGGCCAGGCATTTGGCGCCCAGGGCATCCTTGGGGCGGCCGGGCAGGTGCACCTCTCCGGCGCTGATGGAGGTGGTCACTCCGCCGTGCAGGGAGGAGTCCAGAAAATTCATCATTTGTTGCCGGGGGGTCCAGTCGCCCAGGACCACGTGGCAGTGGGAGTCGATGAGGCCGGGAGTGACCGCCGCGCCCTGGGCGTCGATCACCGTGGCGCCTTGGGGAGCGCCGAGGCCGGAGCCGACCTCTTGTATCAGGCCGTCGGCTATGACCAGGCTGTCCGCTTCCAGAATGGGGTTTTCAACTTCGCCGCTAAGCATAAGCCCCACGTTTTTTACCAATATCGAGCTCATTTAATATGCTCCATTTCTGAAATGCCCTTACCAGCTAGGGGGTGTAACCACCCACACCACCCGGCAAGGTTTTTTACCATCGTTGGTCCAGGCGTGGGGTTGATTGGAGGAGTAGTAGAAGGAGGAACCGGCAGGCACCTGATGGATATCATCGCCCAAGCGCAAGGTAAGCTGTCCTTCCAGCACCAGGCCAAATTCCTCGCCCATGTGGTGATAATTTTCCCGAGTGCCGCCACCAGGCTGGATCACGGTGTAAAATGGTTGCATGTGGCGGTGTTTGACCATGCGGACCATTTGCCTGATGTCCGCTTTCCAGCGGGGCAGGCTCACCTGCACCCATTGGGATGGGTCCAACACCACGGGATCGTCTTCGGTTTCGTCGTCAAAAAAATCCACGATCCTGGCTTCCAGGACCGCGGCTATTTTCTTTAGTGTCGCTATGGAGGGAGAGGCCTTGTCGTTCTCTATCTGCGACAGATGCGCCGCCGTGCACTGGGCCTGGCTGGCCACCTGTTGCAGGGTGAGACTTTTGGCCAGCCTCAATGCCTTTAGTTTGCTGCCGAGTGTTTCCAAAATCCTTAAGAACTCCCTCAGAACTCAAAAACCGCTTGACGCAGCCGCAGACTTAAATATAAATTAAAAAATATACTAACTATTAAAATTGGTCCGGTCAAGTAGAAAAAGGAGAGGGGATGGCAAGTCATAACGGTATTGAAACCTTGCCAATTCCCCGTTGGGAACGAGGCCAAAGCCGTTTTTTGGGGCCGCGCCTGAAGCCGCGCGTAAAATAAAATGAATAAGGCCTTGATATATAATAAATATATGCCAGATACCCACTTACGGGCAAAATCAGGTTGGCTGAACCATGCCTACAAAAAGCTTGACGGTCAAATGATGTTAACTATATTTTAATATTTAAAGCAGATATTAACATCAGGGTTGAGTACTAGCCCTGTGGTGAAAACGAGGATCGGACGCCAAGATGAAGCGAAGCGGGAAAAACAAATAAGTTGCTTGGAATTGGCTGTTTTATTGTGCGCTTATACGCGCGTCCCTAGGGGCGCGGGGGCTGGCGCGTCATCCATGTCAATCGGTTAAGGAGGGCTATTTCGATGAAAAAGACCATCTGGTTGTTCTGCCTGTTGGCGGCGCTGCTGTTGTGCCTGGGAGGCGCCACCGGAGCTCAAGCCGAGGAGAAAAAGACCATTCACCTGAAGTTCTCCACCTGGCATCCGCCGGTGAGCCGCGAGGTGAAAACGGTTTGGATCCCCATGCTTGAGGAACTCAAGAAGCGCAGCAACGGCCGCATCACCTACACCCTTTACGCCGGCGGCGCATTGGGCAAGGGCCCCGAGCACTTTGACATCGTCAAAAACGGCCTGTCTGACATGGGCTATTTTACCGCCACCTGGACCCCGGGCCGTTTCCCGCTGACCGACGTGCTTTCCATGGCCGCCTGGGTGGACGGCAAGGATTTGGCCGCGGACATCGGCAACAAGGTGTACGCCAAGGCCCTGGAGAAGGAGTTCAAGGACGTCAAGGTGCTGGAGCTTAACGGCTGCATCCAGGCCTTCCTGTGGACCACCAAGCCGGTGCATACCCTGGAAGACTTGAAGGGCCTGAAGATCCGCACCCCCGGCGGCATGCAGACCAACTACATCAAGTCCCTGGGCGCCGAGCCCGTGTTCATGCCCTTGGGCGACGTGTACCTGGCCATGGAAACCGGCACCATCGACGGTCTGGTCACCTGCCCCCCGCTGGTTTTGGCCTTCAAGCTCTTTGAAGTGGCCAAGTACGGCGTGCAGGCCACCTTCGGCTGCGTGTCCGAGGGCGTGGTCATGAACAAGAAGTCCTGGGACCGCACTCCCAAGGACCTGCAGAAGATCATCGAGGACGTGGTGGGCAACCCCTTCGCCACCACCCACGGTCTGGACAAGAAGACCTACGCCCAGATGATGAAAGAGATCGCGGCCAAGGGCGTCAAGGTCTATACGCTTTCCCCCAAGGAGGAGGCGCGTTGGTTCGCCCGCTTCCAGAACGTCACCCGCGAGTGGGTGGCCACCCTGGAGAAGCAGGGCAAGCCGGCCAAGGAAGCGGTGTTGATGTACACCCAGATCGTGGAGCAGGCCGGTTCCAAGTGCGTGGCCACCCCGCCCGAGTGGCACACCGGCGGCAAGAAAAAATAACCTCTTAAGCAGGCGCATGCTCCGGACCCGGGAGGTCCCATGGAAGCTTACGAAAACATAAAGACCCTTATCCAAAAGGTTACCCGCGGGTTGGCCTACGTGGGCATGTTTCTGCTCATTCCCATGATGCTGTTGACGACAGCCGAGGTGGTGGGCCGGGGCGTTTGGTCCCGGCCCATCCCCGGCACCCTGGAACTTTCCAGCTACATGCTGTCTATATTCTTGTTGCTGGGCTTGTCTTACACCCATCAGGTAAAGGGCCACGTCCGGGTGACCATGTTCACCGACCGTTTGCCGGAGAAGGTCGCCCTGGCCCTGAACATACTAACCACACTCTTGAGCATCTTCATCATCGCCATCCTCTGCTGGCAAGGCTACGAAGTGGCCATGGAAGAGGTTTCGGTCTCGGATATGCTGCGCGTCCCCCAGTATCCCTTCCGGCTGCTGGTATCCGTTGCCGCCCTTTTCCTCTGCCTGGAGTTGATGTGCGATGTGGTGGACACGGTGCGCAAGCTGGCAGGTAAATGATGCTGGATCCCGTCACGGTAGGAGTAATCGGCACCATAGCCGTCTTCGTGCTCCTGTTTTTGGGCATGCCCATAGCCTTTGCCTTGATGCTGGTGGGCTTTTCCGGCATCGGCTACCTGGCCTCTTTTGACGCCGCGCTGCCCAAAGTGGCCAGCACGGTGTGGGAGGTCGCTTCCTTTTACCCCTATACGGTGATACCCCTGTTCATCGTCATGGGCGGTTTCGCCAGCAGTTCGGGCATCACCCGGGAGTTGTACGGGACCTTTGACAAGTGGATGCGCCGCCTGCCCGGGGGCTTGGCCATAGCCACCATCGGCGCTTGCGGCGGCTTCGCGGCGGTGTCGGGCTCCTCGGTGGCCACGGCGGCCACCATGGGCACCGTGGCCCTGCCTGAGATGAAGCGCTTCAACTACGATCCCCGCCTGGCCACGGGCGCGGTGGCCGCCGGCGGCACCCTGGGTTTCTTGATCCCCCCCAGCATCGGCTTCGTGGTCTACGGCATGCTCACCGAGCAATCCATCGGCAAGCTTTTGGTGGCGGGCATGCTGCCGGGCCTCCTGCTTACCTTTGCCTACATTGGCATCGTGGTGGCCTGGGTCAAGATGAACCCGGCCATCGCCCCGGCCAGCCCGGAAAAGGTCACCTGGGCCCAAAAGATAGCTTCACTCAAGGGCGTTTGGGAGCCCTTGGTGCTGTTTATGATCGTAATGGGTGGAATCTACGCCGGCTTCTTCACTCCCACCGAGGCCGGCGCGGTTGGCGCCACGGTTTTGTTCATCGTGGCCATGGTCAAGGGAAACCTTAGCTGGCAGGTGCTGGTCGGCGCCCTGTTCGAGTCGGTGCGCATATCGGTGATGGTTCTGTTCCTGGTGGCCGGAGCCAACGTGTTCAGCTACTTCTTGGCCCTGTCCACCATCCCCATGGAGGTGGCCGGTTGGGCGGCGGGCCTGGAGGTTTCGCGCTACCTGATCCACGTGGTGATCATCTTGATCTACCTGTTCCTGGGCTGCTTCCTGGACGCCATTTCCATGATGGTGCTCACCCTGCCGGTGATCTATCCCATCATCACCGCACTGCACTTCGACCCCATCTGGTTCGGGGTGATCGCGGTGTTGATGATGGAAGCCGGCCTTATCACCCCGCCCATGGGCCTGAACATCTTCACCGTGGCCGGAGTGGCCAAGGACGTCAAGGTGGAAACCATCTTCCGGGGGGTGGCGCCATTTTTGCTGGCGGTTTTCCTGGTGGTCATTTTGATCACGGTCATCCCCGGCATTGCCACCATGTTGCCGGCCATGATGAACCGTTAGGGGCTGATGGGCCATGCCGCTTGAGTTCACCTTGAATGGACAGAAGGTAAGCCTGGAGGACGTCCCGGGCGAAGCCACGCTTTTGGAGGTGCTGCGTCAGCGCCTGGGCATGCTGGGTGCCAAGGAAGGCTGCGGCGTGGGCGAGTGCGGGGCCTGCACCGTGCTGTTGGACGGCAAGGCGGTAAACGGCTGCCTCACCGCCGCCTGGCAGGCCGCAGGCCGCCAAATCGCCACCGTGGAGGGACTGGCCCAAGGAGACGAATTGCACCCCATGCAACGGGGCTTCGTGGAAACCGGAGCGGTGCAGTGCGGCTTCTGCACCCCGGGCATGATCCTGACTTCCCTGGATTTGGTGGAGCAGGAGCCCGTGCCCGGCGACCAGCAGATTCGCCGGGCCCTGGCCGGCAACCTGTGCCGCTGCACCGGGTATCACGACGTTGTGCGGGCGGTGCGGCGGGGAGCCAAGTACATGCGTGGGGAGGGTGAGGAGCAATGAGCCGCTTCCTGACCCCCGCCACCCTCGATGAAGCCCTCAATGCCCTGTCCCACCCAGGAGCCAAGGTGCTGGCCGGCGGCACGGACCTGATGCTGGCCTTGCGCCAGGCCCGCCTGAGCGGCACAGAGCTTCCCGAACTGATTTTGGACGTAACCCGCCTGCCCGAACTGGGGCGCCTGGAATTGGACGGCCCCGCTTATTATCTCGGGGCCGGGCTCACCTTCCGCTGCTTGGAAGAAGACCCCCGGGTGGCCCGGCGCATCCCGGTGTTGGCCCAGGCCGCGGCCACAGTGGGTTCCATGCAGGTGCGCCAAACCGCCACCATCGGCGGCAACGTGGCCAACGCCTCGCCAGCGGCCGACGGCCTCAGCGCCCTGGTGGCCCTGGACGCGGTGGCCGAGATCGCCTCCCTGGGAGGGATGCGCCATTGCCCTCTCGGCGAACTCATCACCGCTCCCAACAAAACCACCCTGGCCCAAGGCGAGCTGATCCTGGGCTATGCCCTGGACCCGCCGGCCGAGACCAGGGGCCAGGCCTTCCTCAAGGTGGGACGCCGCCAAGAGGTGGCCGTGTCCCGGCTGAATCTGGCCGCGTGCCTGGACCGGGAGCTGTCCGACCCCCGGGTGGTGCTGGGGTCCTGCTTTCCCACCCCACGCCGCCTACGCGACGTGGAAGAGCTAATTCAGGGCGCGACGCCCGGCCCGGAGTTGTGGCGGGCGGCGGGCGAGAAGGCGGCCGGCCACTTCACCGACGTATGCGGTTGGCGTGCTTCGGCCACCTACAAGGTCCCGGCCATCGCCCGAATCACCGCCCGAGCCTTGAGCCGCGCCTGGGCCCAACTGGAGGCGCGGTCATGAGCCTGGGACAGAGCCTCATACGGCTGGGCACCGAGGCCAAGGTGCGCGGCGAAACCCGCTATGGTTTCGACATGCCCCAGGCCGGCGACTTGCACCTGGCCTGCGTGCGCGCTGAACAGGCGCCCGCAAAAATCGTATCCATCAACCCGGCCCAAGCCCTGGCCATCCCCGGGGTGGTGCGGGTGTTCACCGCCGCCGACGTGCCCGGCGAGCATCGCCTGGGCATCATCGCGGTAAGCCGGGACCAGGAATTCATTGCTCCGGGCCTGGTGCGCCAGCCCGGCCAATGCGTGGCCCTGGTGGCGGCGGAGACCCCGGAAGCGGCCCGGGCCGGAGCCCGGGCGGTGGTGGTGGTTCTGGAGCAGCAGCCCGGGGTGTGGTCTTACGATGAGGCCATGGCCCCGGACGCGCCCCTGGTGCAGCCGGACAACCCCGGCGGCAACTTGCTTCGCGAGAACAAGATTCGCCGGGGCGATGCCGATGCCGCCCTTAAGGATTCGGCGGTGGTGGTGGAAGCCACCTACACCACCGGGCGCATCGCCCACTGCGCCCTGGAGTTGGAGGGCGGCCGGGCCTGGTTGGAGGGCGGCCGGGTGATGGTGACGGCCTGCACCCAGAACCCCCATTACGACCAGGCAGACTTGGCCCGATTCCTGGGCGTCGGGGAAGACCGGGTGCGGGTGATCCAGGCCGAGACCGGCGGCGGCTTCGGCGGCAAGCTGGACCTTTCGGTGCAGCCGTTTTTGGCCCTGGCCGCCTGGCACCTCAAAAGGCCGGTGTGCCTGCGCTACACCCGGGAGGAATCCTTTCTGGCCACGGCCAAGCGTCACGACCTGCGCATGCACTTCATCTCCGGGGCAGACGAGCAGGGCAACATCACCGCCCTAAGGGCGCGCATAGACGGCGACACCGGGGCCTTCGCCTCATACGGATTGGCGGTGAACATGCGGGCGGCGGTGCATGCCACCGGTCCCTACCGCACCCCCCACGTGGACGTCGTCGCCCGCATGGCCTACAGCAACAACACCTTCAACGGGGCCATGCGCGGCTTCGGCTGCCCCCAGGTGGCCCTGGCCCACGAAGCCCAGATGAATGCCCTGGCCGCCGCCCTGGGCATGGACCCCTTTGACCTGCGCAAGCAAAACGCCCTGCGTCATGGCGATCACACCGCCACCGGACAGTTGCTGGGGGCCGGAGTGGGGCTGTCGGCCTGCCTGGAGCGCATAGAGCCGATCTACCGAAAGTGGCAGTCCGAGCGCAGGCACGCCGACGAATACCGCGAGGGCGTGGGCGTCGGGGTTATGTTTTACGGCATCGGCAACACCGGGGCCTCCAACCCCTCCACCGCCCAACTGGAGTGGCGGCCCGACGGCCGGGTGACGCTGTTCACCGGCGCGGCGGACATCGGCCAGGGCAGCGACACGGCTCTGATGCAGATCGCGGCCAGCCGCCTGGGTCTGCCAATGGAGCGGATAGACCTGTGCCGGGGCGACACCGACCGGACCACCAACGCGGGAGCCACCTCGGCCAGCCGCCAGACCTACATCAGCGGCAACGCGGTGATGGGCGCGGCGGCCAACCTGGAGATGCAGCTTGTGCAGGGGGCCCGGGAAATGCTGAACCAGCGCCACCTGGAGGTGGAGCTCAAGGACGGCATGCTGGTGGCCGCCGACGGCCGCGCCGTCGAGCCGGCCGAAGTGGCCCGCCATCTGGCCAAGGCCGGCGGCCGGGCCCGGGGCGAGGGCCGCTTCGACCCCAACTTCACCGCCCTGGACCCGGAAACCGGACAGGGCCGCCCCTATGCCACCTATGCCTATGCCGCCCAGTGCGCCCGGGTGCGGGTGGACACGGCCAGCGCCATGGTCAAGGTGACCGACGTGGCCGCGGCCCACGACGTGGGCCGGGCGGTGAACCCCCGGTCGGTGCAGGGCCAAATCTGCGGCGGGGTGGTGATGGGCGTGGGTATGGCCCTGATGGAGCACTACCAGCAGGGCCGCACCGACAACTTGCAGGCCTACCACATCCCCACCGCGGCCGACGCCCCGGACATCACCCCGCTCATCGTGGAGGAGCCCGAGCCCAGCGGGCCCTACGGGGCCAAGGGGGTGGGCGAGCCCGCCCTTATCCCCACCGCCCCGGCCATCGCCGGCGCGGTGAGCCAGGCCCTGGGCCGTCCCATGCGCCATCTGCCCATATCCCTGGAGCGGGTCATGGAAGCGCTCACCGCCGCTGAAGGAGAAACCACCCGTGAAGATTGATCTGGAGCGCTGCAACGGCTGCGGCCTGTGCGTTAAGGACTGCCCGGTGGCCGCCGTGTCTTTGAGCGACAAAAAGGCGGTTATCGACCAGGGATGCGTGGAATGCCGCACCTGCCTCAGAGTGTGCCCCCGTGAGGCGGTGATCGATGAAGTGATCCCAGTGCCCGGCGCCCAGGAGTGCGGTCACTGCCCGGTGGGCTGCCGGGTTCCCGAGGGGCTGACCGGAGCCTGCGGCCGCTACTCCAACCACGGCCAGGAGCTGATACGCACCCGCCCCTTGCTAACCTACGCCGAGGTGGCCCGGGAGGTGGGCCCCGAACCGGAGCTCATCATCGAGCGCCCCAGCATCACCGCCATCGGAGCCGGGGGCACCTATCCCGACTACGTGCCCGCCCCCTATATCGTTAGCCACGAGCGGGACGGAGTGGAGGTGGTCACCGTGGTCACCGAGGCCCCGCTGTCCTACTCCGGGCTCAAGGTGAAGATCGACACCGATCTGGAGGTGGGCCCCGAAGGCGCGGCGGTGAGTTTCGAGGGCCGTACCGTGGGCATGGTGGAAACCGAGGAGTACGGCTCCAAGATGCTGGCCATCGGCGGAGTCAACCGCCTCACCGGCCGGCACGGCTTTGCCGCCGCCCGGGCGGTGGCGGCCATAGCCAACCGCGAGGCGGTTCGGCTCAAGGTGAAGGGCGGGGCCAAGCTGGATATCCAGGTGGGGCAACCTCCGGTCATCGACGGAGAGTTGGTGGAAAAAATGCGGGTGGGCTGCGGCTCGGCCTCGGCCGGGCTGTTCGCGCCGTTTTTCAAGGAGGCCGCCGACGAGGTGGTGGTGTTGGACCACCACATCACCAGCCTGTTCAGCCATCACGCCGCCGGGCGCTGCCTGGGCCTGACCCCGGGCGGGGTGGAGTTGTGCTTCAAGCGCTCCACCCCGGGGCGCTATTTCGGCACCCACGGCAAGGGCTGGGGCGGCACCGGCCTGGACAATCCCTTGGACATCGTGGCCAAGGTGGACACCGGCCTCACACCTCCGGGGTCCACCCTGCTCATCACCGAGACCACCGGCCAGAACGCGGCCATGTTCGTATTGGGCGACGACGGCAAGTTCAAGCTCACCCAGTTGACCGAAAAGGCCCGCCTGGCGGTGGCCGCCCTGGCCGAAACCTGCCAGGAGTCGCGGGTGTCGGCGGTGTACGTGGGCGGGGCAGGGGGCTCGGCCCGGGCCGGGGCGGTGCGCTATCCCCTGCGCCTCACCCGGGCGGTGCACGCGGCCAAGGCGGTGCTCACCTGCGGCGGGGCCAAGGTGTTTGTCCTGCCCGGAGGCGGCATCACCTTCTACGTGGACGTGGAGAAGGTGCGGCCCGGCGGCTTCACCTGGGTGCCCACCCCGGCCACGGTGGCTCCCATCGAATACACCATGCGCCTGAGCGACTACAAACAAATGGGCGGCCACATGGAGGCGGTGAAGCCTTTCTTGGCCACGGAACCGGTGCCTTGGATCCGGTCCAAGTAATACGCCCCGACCTGGTCCTGGTGGACTGGGGCCCCATGACCTTGACCATAGCCGCCTGGCAAGGCGGCGAACCCCGCCCGGTGATGGCCGCCCAAGCCGCCCGGGCGGCTTTGCGTTGCCTCAAGGTGCTGGCCGAGTTTCAGGGCTACGTGCGCCGCCGGGTGCGCGAGCTGCCGGCTGGGCGTCCCCTGCCGCCGGTGGTGGAACGGGCCGCCCGGGCCTGCCGCACGGTGGACAGCGGCCTGGCTCCGTTGGCGGCGGTGGCCGGGGCGGTGGCCGACGAGGTGGCCGAGTTCGCCCTGGCCCTGGGCGCGGACCGGGTGGTGGTGAACAACGGCGGGGACATCGCGGTGCGCCTGTCGCCGGGCCAATCCTTGCGGGTGGGCGTGAAGCCGCCCGACGCGCCGGAGGGGGAGCCCTCACCCCTTATGGGCCGCCTGAACCTGCGCGGCGGCGACGGCATCGGCGGGGTGGCCAGCAGCGGCTGGCGGGGCCGCAGCCACAGCTCGGGGGTGGCCGATCTGGTCACGGTATGGGCCACCAGCGCGGCCCAGGCCGATGCAGCGGCCACCGCCCTGGGTAACGCGGCCCAGGCCCAGGACCCGGGTTCAGAGTCCGCCCCGGCGCAAGACATCGATCCTGACTGTGGGTTGGGCGGGCAGAAGGTCACCACCAAGGTGGGGCCTTTGCCGCGCACTCAGCGTCTGGCCGCCTTGCGCGGGGCCAGGGACTTGGCCCGCCGCCTGCACCGCCGGGGACTCATCGTGGGCTGCCTGGTGTTGGTGCAGGGCGAGGCCCTGCTGCTGGATCAGGGGCAGCGCATCACCTTGGCCGGACCGGCTGCCGCGGCAAAACTCTTGGCCGCCTAGTCTCCCTCCAACAAAACTTCGCACTCACCCCGCTGCAAGCTGGTGAGCAGCACCCTCAGGGCGGGTTCTTGTTCGCTGACCATTTCGGCGACCTGCCGAGCCGCCTCGGCAGCGCCGGGCAACTCGCCCTGGTTCAGCACCAACGCCTTGCGGGCCCGGGGCGGGGCCTTTTTGAACAGGCCCTTGGGATGCGCCGCCAGGGCGGCCAGATGAGCGGGGGTCACGGCTTCCCCCGGCGCGGCCCCGGTGAGGGCGCAGAATTCGGGCACGGCCAACACATGCTCATCATCCACCGGCTGCCCCATAGCGGAAAGTCCCAGGACGCCCACCAGCACGGTGGTGGCCAGAGGGGTCACCGGCTCGTGGGTTCGCGGAGCTTTCAAAGGCAAGCGGCGCGCCCCATCCGCCTCCACCAGGATGAGCGGAGCCACTCCTTCTTCCCATAGCCAGTCCACGCTTTGGGGAGTGAGGCCCTTGAGTTTGGGGCGGTCCTCGCCGGAGGTGGCGCCGGCCGCCACGGTGAGGCACCAGCCGGGGGCCAGGCGCCGGGCTATGCGCTCTGGCAGCCACTGTTCGTGGGGCTCCAAAAGCACCTGGCCGCTGGGGCGGAAGATATGGGTGGTGGTGGTGGCCAACACCGCCTGGCCAGCGGACGCCTGCTCCGAGGCCAGGGTTTCCAGCAGGCTGGTTTTGCCGCCCGCGCCCACCAGGCTCACCATATCCCCGTGCTCCAACTCCAGGGCCCGGCTGAAGCGTTGGCAGAGCACCGCCTCGGCCCGTCCAAGCTGTTCGGGGGTGTCCACGTCCAGCCCGGCCAGGGGAAAGTTTGGCGTCAGGAACGCGGCCTCGCCGGCATGGGCTCGCAGGATTTCCCGGCCCCCGGAGTCGCCCTGAGCTTGCCCCAGGTCTTTCCAAAAGCCGCGGGCGAACAGGGTGGGGGGAGAGAAGGACTCGCTGCCGGCCAGAGCGGCCAGGCCGATTCCTGATTCGGCCTTGTCCACGAAGCTGTTTATCAAGTCCGAGGTCAACAAAGGCTGGTCGGCCAACAGGAAAAGCGCATGGCTGTGGCCGGGACCCAGGGCTTCCAGCCCCAGGCGCAGGGACGATGCCTGCCCCTGATGGGCCTGGTGGTTGAGCACCAACTCCAGGCCGGGGAAGGTGGCGGCCAATTCACCGGCCAATTCCGGCCGGGTGACCAGGACCACCCTCCCCAGGCGTGATGTCAGGGCGGCCTCGATGGCCCAAAAGGCCAGGGGGCGTCCCGCCAGGGGGGTGGTCAGCTTCTCCCCGCCAAAGCGGGTGGAAAGACCGGCGGCCAGAATAATCCCGGCGACTTCACTCTTGGGCAAAGCCATGGCTGCACCTTGTTATTTCACTTAGAGAACACGGGATCAGCCACCCCGGCCTCGGCGAAGCCCTTGGCCCTGAGCAGGCAGGAGTCGCACTGTTCGCAGGGGCGGCCATCCGGGGTGGGGTCGTAACAGGAATGGGTAAGGCCGTAGTCCACTCCCAACTCCAAGCCGGCTTTGATGATCTGGGCCTTGCTCATGCGGATCAAGGGAGCGTGAACTCTGATGCGCCGGCCCTGGGCGGTGGCCATCTTGGTGGCCATATTGGCCAAATTTTCAAAGGCCATGATGAACTCGGGGCGGCAGTCGGGATAGCCGGAGTAGTCCAGGGCGTTGACCCCGATGAAAAGCTCGGTGCAGTCCAACGCCTCGGCCCAGGCCAGGGCCAGAGAAAGAAACACGGTGTTGCGCGCCGGCACGTAGGTGATGGGGATGCCCCCGGAGATGTCGGCCTCGGAGCGGCCCTTGGGCACCTCGATATCGGCGGTGAGGGCCGAGCCGCCAAAGGCGCCCAGGTCCACGACGATCTCCAGATGCCGGGCCGCGCCCAAGGCCTGGGCCACCCGCCGGGCCGCCTGAATCTCCACCCGGTGGCGCTGGCCGTAGAGTACGGTCAGGGCCAAGCACTCATAGCCCTGGGCCCGGGCCATGGCCAGGCAGGTGGTTGAATCCAGGCCGCCGGAAAGCAGCACCACGGCCCGGGGATTTGTGGCTGCTTGAGTCATCGGCCCAATTTTACATCAAGGCTTCCACCCGGGTGACGCCGGGCAATTGCTCCTTGAGGGACTTTTCGATGATCTCCTTGAGGGTGATGTTGGCCGAGGCGCAGCCCGAACAGGACCCCACCAAGCGCACCAACACCACACCCTGGTCGTTGACCCCCAGAAGCTCAACGTTGCCTTTGTGCTTCATCAACTCGATGCGGGCCTGGCCCAGGGCCTGCTCCACCGCCTCGCGGTTCAGTTCGGCCATGACAAGCTCTCCCTTATGATCAATCTTCGCTTTCCAATTGGGCCAGCACCTTTTTGGCCAAGACGCGGTAGGGTTCGCCGGCCGGTATTTTCAGAACCTCCCGGGGCTGGCCCAGGTCGGCCAACTTGCGCAGCGTGGGGTCCAGGGGGATTTCGCCCAAATAAGGCACGCCCAGCCTGGCGCACAAGGGCTCCACCGAACCGTGCCCAAAAATTTCGTGACGCCCGCCGCAGTCGGGGCAGTTGAAGTAGCTCATGTTCTCCACGATGCCCAGCAGGGGAGCGCTCACCTGGCGGAACATGTCCACCCCCTTGATGGCGTCGGTGAGGGCCACGTCCTGGGGAGTGGTAACCACCACCGCCCCGGTGATGGGCACCTCCTGGGCCATGGATATCTGCACGTCGCCGGTGCCCGGAGGGAGGTCCAGTATCAGCACGTCTAGAGGGGCCCAGACCACTTCGTGCAGGAGCTGGCGCACCGCCTTCATCACCAAGGGGCCGCGCCAGATGAGGGCGGTGTCGGCCTTGATGAGAAAACCCACGGACATGGCCTTGAGGCCATGGGCCTCCACCGGGGCGATCTGCTGGCCGATGGCGTCGGGCTTGGCCTTGGTCATGCCCAGCATCATGGGCACCGAGGGGCCGTAGAGGTCCAGGTCCAGGATGCCAACCTTGAGACCCAGGGCGGACAAGGCCATGGCCAGGTTCACCGCCACGGTGGACTTGCCCACTCCGCCTTTGCCCGAGGCCACCGGCACCACCCACTTTACGCCGTCGATGGGACGAGGGCCTTTTTCCTCCTTTTTGGCCGGAGGCGGCTCGGGCGAATACACCTCGATCTCCTGGACCCCTGTGGCCTCGCGCACCACGGCGGCGATCTGGTTTTCCAACTCCTCGCGCACCTCGGGCGGGGCGGAAATGGGACGCAAACGGATCACCGCCTTGCCGTCCTCCACATGAGCCTCGGTAACCAATTGCATGGCCAATATATCCATGTCAAAGCCGGGGTAGCGAACCTTCTTCAGGGGTGCTTCCAACTCCAGATCGATGGGGAACTTCTGGTCTTTATCGGACATGATCGCTCCAATCGTCGCGCGAATAAAATTTGGCCTTTAGGATACCAGTAGCAACGGAATCAGCCCAACACCTCCACAAAGGCTTCCAGGCGCAGACGGGTGCGTCCGTCCACCGGGGCCACCCGGTCGCCCTCCAGGGTGAGCAGGGGCAGATCCAACTCCCGGCGCAGCACCAGGTCCTGCATCTGGCGCCAGCAAAAACTCTGGGTGTAGTGAATAAGACCGTCCAAGCCCCGGCCGGCGGCCTTCTGGCGGATGTCCCGTATCCGGGCTCCCACCTCGTAGGGATAGGTGTAGCGGGCGTATTGCTCCGCCAGGCTGCCCGGGTCCACCTTGCCCGGCAGCATGGCGAACTGACGGGGCACCTCGTTGAACACCACCGCGGCACCCAACTCCTCCAGGGTCTCGTGCAGCCCGCTGATGATGGGCGGCACGCCCAA
>JAHJPG010000031.1 GCA_018819925.1 Pseudomonadota bacterium | reverse complement strand
TGGCGGCATGAGGGACGAGGCCGCCCAGATCGGCCAGGTGCGGCGCATCTTCAACCAGGTGGTGCCGGTCTACGACCTCTTGAACCACGTACTAAGCGCCGGCCAGGATCTGCACTGGCGGCGCTTCACCGCCCGGGCCATGCGCCTGGGGCCCGGGGCCAGGGTCCTGGACGTGGCCACCGGCACCGGCGACCTGGCCCTGGCCGTGGCCGCCTTGCCCCAGCGGCCCCTGGTGGTGGGCCTGGATCTGGTGCCGGCCATGCTGGGCCCGGCCCGGCGCAAGGTGGCCCGCCGGGGGGCCCGGGTGCGCCTCATGGCCGGCGACGGCACGGCCCTGCCCTTTGCCGACGCCACCTTCGACGCGGTGAGCATCGCCTTCGGCATCCGCAACATCCCCCGCCGGGTGGCGGCCCTGGCTGAGATGAAACGAGTGCTCAAGCCCGGGGGCCGGGTCTACGTCCTGGAGTTCACCACCCCCCAGCGGCCCCTGGTGCGCCGCCTGTACCAGCGCTACCTCATGCACCTATTGCCCAAGATCGGGGGGCTGGTTTCCGGTGACGAGGCCAGCTACCGCTATTTGGCCGAGACCATCATGGAGTTCCCCACGCCCCAGGCCTTTCGCCGAGAGATGGCCCAGGCCGGCCTGGCGCGGCCGCGCAGCCATCCCCTGACCAAGGGCGTGGCCTGGCTGCACGTGGCCGAGAAGCCCCTGGCCTAACTTTCGTCTATTGCTAATCGGGGTTTGGGATCAAATGGGGCGCGGAACCACGCTGACTTTCTTGTCCAGCACCCTGCCGTAGAGGCGCACCGCTTCTTCCAGGTACTCGGCAAAGGGAATCTGATGCTGGGCGGCCTTGGCCCGGGCCCGTTCCAGGGAAGCGGCGTCCATGACCAGGGAGGCAGCCACCCGAAGGGGCTCCTGGGGCTTGGCGACATTATTCTTGGCCATGGTTTTGCTTGCCTCCCCAAGGATGCTAAATTTGGAGCGGCGGGGCCGGAACTGGCCCCGTGGGGAGAAGTATAGCATGGAGTTGATTTTCCTGGGCACCGGCGGGGCCTGGGGCCTGCCCGAACACCGCTGCCCCTGCGCCACCTGCCGCCACTTGCGCGCCATCGGTGAAAGCCGCACCCGCACCAGCCTGTGGCTGGACGGCCCGGCCCGGGTGCTCATCGACCCCGGCCCGGACCCCAGGGCCCAGATGGTGCGCGAAGACCTGCCCCGGCCCGACGCGGTGCTCGTCACCCACGAGCACGGCGACCACTACCTGGGCCTGGACGAGCTGTTGTGCTTCCGCCGCAACCTGCCGCCCGATAGCTGGCGGCCCATCCCAGTGTACGCCACCGCCCAGGCCTGGGAGCAGATAGAGCCCCGCTTCGGCTACTTGCTGGGCAGCCTGCTGGAAAAGCGCCTGGCCGAGCCGGGGCGAGAGCTAACCGGCGCGCCCTTTGGCCCGGAGCTGGCCGCCCTGCCGGTGAAGACATTTCACGGGGCCATGGCCAAGGGCTCGGTGGGCTACGTCCTCACCCTGGCCACGGCGGGGGGGCCTTACCGCCTGGGCTACACCAGCGACATGGTGCGGGTGGAGGAGCCCCAGGGCTTCGCGGGGCTGGACCTGCTGGTGTGCCAGAGCCACTTTGTGCATGAGCCGGCGGTGAACCGGGCCAACCACTTGAGCTTGCAAAACGCCCTGCCCCTCATTGCCGCCTGGCGGCCGGGGCGGGTGTTTCTGGCCCATATCTCCTGCCAGGATTTCATCCCCGGCGACGACGAGGCCAACGCCATGCTCAAAAAATACGCCCCGGGCGATCCCCTCAAGGACCCGGACGGCAAGCCCTACCCCGTCCCCCAGGACCAGGGGCAGTGGCAGGCCCTGGTGGAGCGGGTGTTCGCCGGCCACGGCCTGGCCATGCCGGTGCGGGCGGCCCATGACGGCCTGCGGGTGGCCTTGCCGGAAGCGGCCTGATGCGGGCCTTGATCCGAAGCGCGGCTCTCCTGGGGCTGCTGCTCCTGGCCGCCGTCGCCTGGGCCGGGTCCGGCGGGGTGGAGGTGCTGCGGGTCAACGATGGCGACACCATCACCGTGCGCCTTAAGGGCAAGCTCGAGTTGGTGCGCCTCATCGGGGTGGACGCCCCTGAGACGGTGCACAGCAAATCCCTGGCCCGCAAGGCCAAGCGCTCCGGGCGCGGCCAAGAGCAGGAGGCCCGGGCCGGCGCGGCCAGCCGGGCGGCCCTGCTCGGGCTGGTGGCGGTGGGGGAGCGGGTGCGCCTGGTGGACGGCCGTCCCCAGAGCGACCAGCGCGACCGCTACGGACGGCTGCTGGCCTTCGTCTACCTGACCGACGGCCGCCTGCTCAACCAGGAGCTGATCGCCCAGGGCTGGGCCCGGGCCTATCGCGGCTTCGACTATCGCCACAAGAGCGAGTTTTTGCGGGCGGAAAAATCGGCCCGCCAGGCGCGCCGGGGCCTCTGGGAAAAAGACGGTCCCTAGCCTTTGGGCCGCAGCACCGGAGCCTCGCCTTCCAGGCCAAGCTCCAGGCCGTAGTTGGCCGCCACCTCCAAGGCCGGGCGGCCCAAGATTAAAAACAACGCCTCAACGCTGTAGCCGTAGCGGCCGCTGATGCCCGTGCGCAGGCCATGGTCCAACTCCAGAAAAGCCAGGGCTTGGGCGCTGGCCGACTCCTCGCCTCCAGCCACGTCGGCCAGGGCCTGGTGGATTTCTGCGGCGGGCAGCTTGGCGTCGTACTCCCGGGCCAGGGCCAGGGCAATGGGGTCAGCGGCCAAAAGCAGCTCCCGGCCCAGGCGGGGCCGCCCGTCCAGTTGCCCGGCGTGGCGGCCGGACCAGCACTCCAGCCAGCGGCACTGCAAGGGCCGGTTGTCGTAGATGGCGCAGCCTCCGTCCCCCAGCCAGGCGCAGGCCCCGGCCTGCTCGCGCAGTTTTATCAGCTCACGCCCAAGGGTTTGCAAGCGGCCCAGTCGGGCGGAGTAGACCTTTTCCCCGGCCCGCAGGGTGAGCATATGCTCCCGGCCCAGCCCGGCGGCGGCCAGGCGGGGCTGGTCCTCGGCATAGAGAGTGGGGCTGGAGGCGCGGCAGCAGGTGGCGCAGCCAAGGCAGCGGGCCGCCCGGGCCAGTTCGTCCAGGCAGATGGCCAGCTCCTGGGCCGAGGCCAGGGCGGCGATGAGCCCGCTCAGTTCCCGGTCCAGGGCCACGGCCCGGGCGGCGGCCAGGGCGCCCAGGCCCCGTGCCGAGGCCAAAAGCGCGGCGCAGGCCTGGGCCAGGGCTCCGGGGCCTTGGCTCCGGGCCTGTTCCAGGCGTTGGATCATCGAGGTGTTTTCAGGCAAGCGCCGCCCTCCCGGCCCGGCGGGCGGCTCAGATGGAGACTCCCAGGGCCCGCTCCACGAAAAGCCTGGCCCGGGTGAAGCACTGCTCCACCTCTTCTTCCTCCAGGCCGGCGTTCAGGCCCACCCGGCGAGCGAAGGCATGGTCTATGAGGTCGCGGGGGGCGTGGGAGTCGGTGTTTATCACCAGGGCGGCCCCGGCCCGCTGTCCCAGGAGAGCCACCCGGCCGTTGCCCAGGCTGTGCCCGCCCCGGGAGCTTATCTCCAGCATCACGCCCTTTTCGGCGGCCAGGGCGCACTCGGCGGGGGTGATGAGCCCGGGGTGGGCCAAAAGGTCCACTCCCGCCTCGATGGCCGCCCGGTTGGTGCCCGGGGCCACCGGCTCCACCGGGCTCTCGCCATGCACCACCACGATTTGGGCCCCCATGGCCCGCGCCTTGGCGGCGTAGGGGCCGATCAACTTCGGGGGCAAGTGAGTAAGCTCCACCCCGGCCAGCAGGCGCATGGCGTGGTGGCGTCCCAGTTCCCGGGCGGCGGCCAGCAGCCGGGGCAGCACCAGCTCCAGGTTGCTCATATCGGCGTGGTCGGTGAAGGCCAAGGCCTCCAGGCCCATTACCTGGGCCCGCTGGGCCAACTCGGCGGGCAGCAGCTCGCCATCGCTAAACAGGGTGTGGGTGTGCAGATCGATCATAAAAGGGCCTCTTGAATGGGCCGGAGGCGAGTCGGGCCTAAATGGCCACCTCGCCCAGCCGGCAGCAGTTGCGGCCTTGTTCCTTGGCCAGATACAGGGCCTTGTCGGCGGCGGCGGGCAGGCTCCTGGGGTCCTGGCCCGGCTGGGGCCGGCAGCTGGCCGCCCCCACGCTTATGGTCACCATCCCCAGGTGCGCGTCCCGGTGCTCCACGGCCAAGGCTTCCACCGCTGAACGCATGGTTTCAGCCACCGCCTGGGCTCCCGCGGCGTCGGTCAGGGGAAGCAGGGCGGTGAACTCCTCGCCGCCGTAACGGGCCAAGAGGTCCGCCGGCCGCTTCAAGGTTTCCTCCAAAGCCTTGGCCACCTTTCGCAGGCATTCGTCGCCAGCCAGGTGCCCATAGCGATCATTGTATTTCTTGAAGTGATCTATGTCGATCATCAGCTGGGACAGGGGGGCGCGCTCCCGGGCGCTTTGCTTCCACTGTTTGTCCAGTTGCTCTTCGTAGTAACGGCGGTTGGCCACCCCGGTCAGGCCGTCCCGGGCCGAGAGCAGCCTCAGCTCCTGGTTGGCCTTGGCCAGTTGGCGGGTGAGCTTTTGCAGCTCCTTTTCCCTGGCCTTGCGCCGGTCCATCTCCAACTTCAGGGCCAGGGCCGAGCGCACCCGGGCGGTCAGCTCAACTTCCTTGATGGGCTTGGTGATAAAATCCATGGCCCCGGCCTGGAAGGCGGCCTCCAGGTTTTCCACGCCGTCCTGGGCCGTGACCATGATCACCGGTATGGCACGAAGCAGGGGGTCTTGCTTGAAGCGGGAGCAGGCGGTGATGCCGTCGGCGTCGGGCAAGACGATGTCCAAGAGCACCAGGTCCGCGCCGTGGCCCGGGCCGGCATCAGCCTCTTGCTTGAGCAGATCAAAGGCCTCCTCGGCGCTGGACGCCTCCAGGAGGTTGTGATAACCAGCGTTGCGCAGAATCCCGGCCATGACCACCCGGGCCAAACGGCTGTCATCGACCATGAGTATGATGGGTGCGTTGTCGGCCATGTCCCTTTGCTCACTCAGCACGAAGCTGCCCTCCAACCCAGGGCCTCGCCGCCTGCAAAAGGCCACCGGCCTGCTGGCGAGATTATGAAGTATACCCCATTCATGCACTGCGGTGAACCGGGTCCGGCCAGGCCGGGCCGCCCAAGGTCACATCTTGTATTTGCCGAAGTCGTCCGGCTCCATGGACTCCAGGAGGTCCTTCCATTCCTTGTCGCTCTTGGCCTGGCCCGAGGCGGGAGAGGCGGCCGCGGCGATGAGCACATCCTCGGCCACCAGGATGGGCGCATCTGCCCTGAGAGCCAGGGCGATGGCGTCGGAGGGCCGTGAATCCTGGGTGGTCACGCCCTCTCCGCCTTCCAGGTGTATCAAGGCGTAAAAGGTGTTGTCCTTGAGTTCGGTGATTTCCACCTTGAGAATGGTCCGGCCCAGATGGGTTATCAGATTGAAGGCCAAGTCATGGGTCATGGGCCGGGAAAAGGAAACCTTTTCCAACTCGCTGGCGATGGCCGTGGCCTCCAACAAGCCGATCCAGATGGGCAGGGTGCGCTCGCCGGTCAACTCCTTAAGGATCAGGATGGGGCTGTTGGTGGCCGGATCGATGGTCAATCCCTTAACCTTCATATGGATCATGCCTAACGCTCTCCTGTTGCCGAGGCCAGTTCGCCCAGCAGCGAATTCTCCCGTCCCTGGGTGATGCGCACCATGGCCAACCGGCCGGCCAGTTCCGGAGGGCCAGGGAAGTTCACCACCCGCCCGGCCCGGCTGCGGCCGCTCATGAGCCCCTGGCCATGTTTGGCCGGACCCTCCACCAGCACCTCTTCCACCCGCCCCGCCTGGGCCTGGTGCTCCTGAAGGCCCAGGACCCTTTGCAATGCCTGCAACTCGACCAGACGCCGGCCCTTGGTTTCATCGTCCAGCTTGCCCTCCAGGCGTCCGGCACGGGTGAATGGACGGTCGGAGTATTTGAAGCTGTAGAGGAAATCGTAACCGACTTCCTCCAGCATACTCAAGGTCTGTTCAAAATCTTGCCGGGTTTCGCCGGGGAAGCCCACGATGATGTCCCCGCCCAGGGCCACCTGGGGAACCATCTCGCGCAAGCGGCGCACCAGATCCAGATATTGCGCCCTGGTGTAGCCCCGGTTCATGGCCTTCAGCATACGGTCGCTACCCGACTGGGCGGGCAGGTGCAGCTGCTCCATGACCTTGTCCAGGCCGGCCAGGGCCTCGGTGAGCCCTTGCCCCAGGTCCTTGGGGTGGCTGGTGGTGAAGCGGATGCGCCAGAGGTCTTTTATCTGGTCCACCCGGGCCAGGAGCCCGGCGAAATCCAGGCCACCGTCAGGGTCGCGGTAGGAGTTCACGTTCTGGCCCAGAAGGGTTATCTCGCGCACCCCGGCGTCCACCAGGGCGGCCACCTCCTCCAAAATCTCACCCGCCGTCCGGGAGCGCTCCCGGCCCCGCACATAGGGCACCACGCAATAGGAGCAGAAATTGTCGCAACCGGTCATCACCGTGACCATGGCCTTGAGCCCCGGCTCGGCCGGGATAATGATATCCACCGGCCGGGCGGGGGCGCCCAGGCTGGTGAGGGCCAGGCGCTTGCCCCGGGCGGCCTGGGTCACCATCTCGGGCAGGCTCCCCAGGGCGTCGGGCCCGAAGACGAAATCAAGGTGAGGCAAGCGCTTGAGCAGGCTGTCGCCTTCCTGCTGGGCCACGCAGCCGCCCACTCCGATCAACAGCCAGGGACGCTCCCGCTTGAGCCGCTTCAGCTCGCCCACGTAGGAGTAGACCTTCTCCTCGGCCCTGTGGCGCACCGAGCAGGTGTTCAAGACGATCAAATCGGCCTGGTCCGGCCGCTCCACCTGGGCATAGCCCATCTGGGCCAGCATTCCGGCCATGCGGGCCGAATCATAGGCATTCATCTGGCAGCCGAAGGTGGCTATGTGTACTCTTTTTTCGCTCTGCGAGGCCATGCCCCACCCTTGCTCCTTGGGTATGTGTTAAAAACTATACCCGGGTCCAGGTTGGGCGCAAGCGCCGGCGTTATCCCGGACCAAAGGAGCTGCCTTGATACCCATTCGCGACGAAAACCCGCTCCAGGGCACCCCTTACGTCACCCTGGGGATCATCGCCCTAAACGTGGCGGTTTACTTGTACCAAATGGTGCTGCCCGCCCAGGCGGAGTTGGTGTTCGCCTACCAGTATGGGGTGGTGCCGGTCTGGCTGACCGGCTCTCTGCCGGTGCCCCCGTCCCTGGCCTGGCTGCCCCAGCCCCTGACCCTGGTCAGCGCCATGTTTCTGCACGGCGGCTTTTTTCACCTGGCCGGCAACATGCTCTATCTGTGGATATTCGGCAACAACATCGAGGATCGGCTGGGGCCGGTGCGCTTTGTGGCCTTCTATCTGGCGGGCGGGGCGCTGGCCAGCCTGGCCCACGTGCTGGCCGGGCCCTCCTCCCAGCTGCCCATGATCGGGGCCTCGGGGGCCATAGCCACCGTGTTGGGTGCTTATTTCCTGCTCTATCCCCGAGCCAACGTGGTGGTGCTGATCTGGTTTTTCTTTTTCGTGCAGCTTATCAAGGTGCCGGCGGTCATCGTGTTGGGGGTCTGGTTTTTGTTCCAGGTGCTGGGCAGCGGCGGACCCGGGGTGGCCTGGATGGCCCACATCGGAGGCTTTGTGGTGGGGCTGGTGCTGATCCGCTTTTTCCTGCCGCGCCCGGGCCGCCCCCGGGGGCGCGGTCCGGGAACCTTGCCCTAGTCGCGCTTGAGCCCCTTTACCTGGATGCGGCTCACCTCGTCCAGGGCGATGCGGTAATTGCCGAAGGAGGTCTTGCCGGTGGCCTTGAGGCTGCCCTTGACCGTCACCATCACGCTCTTACCGTTGGCCAGGATCACCTCGGCCTTTAACTCGCCGTCCTTGCGCCTGAACACCACGTCCTTGACCTCCTCCAGGGGCACCGCCAACTCCCCCCGGCCCATTTCGCCGGCCAAGAACAGCACGCCCTCAACGGAGAAATGGCTCAGGTCCACCCGGGTGCCCCCCTGGTCGGTGAGGGTCACCAGATAGTTGGCTGCGGGCTCCGGGATGCGGGTGGGCACCTCGCTGCCCCCCATGCCCATGGCCATGATCAGCGGCATGCAAAGAAGCAAGGCGCAAAGAACCAAAATCCTGATGTTTCGGGCCATGGACAATCTCCTTATGCTTCTGAGGGCAAGCGCAATCCCCCGGACCCGGCCGCCCTCGACAAGACATCTTAAAAGATTTGGTAGCACGCCGCCACCCCCAGCGCCAAGTAAAAACCGTGCTCCAGCTTGGCCCGGCCCCCGGGGGATGCTATTGTGTGAATATTTCCGAGTTTTTTATGCGTCTCCCGGGAGTGATTCCATAATCATGCTGGATGAAATGCGCCGCCGTTGGAGCATCGTTCCCACCTGGGTCAAGGTGGCGCCGGTGGCCATGTTGATGGGCGGCCTCAGCGTAGCGCATTTCCTGCTTTTGCCCGTCCGCCCCGATCTCTCCGCCCTGGTGCAGCGCCTTTTCTTCTTACCCTTGTTCATGGCCAGCCTGCTCTTCGGTCTAAGGGGCGGCCTGGTTTGCGCCGCCCTTATTTGCCTTAACTACATCGATTTTTTTCTAATCCCCAACACCGGACGGACGGCGGCCCTCTCGATTATCCTGGAGCTGGGGCTCTACTTTTTCACTGGCGCCCTCACCGGCTTTTTGGTGGACCGGGAGCGCCGCGAGGCCCGCCGCCTCAAGGAGGCCGAGAATCTGGCCCTGCTGGGGCAGGCCGCCGCGGCGGTGGCCCATGAGCTCAAGGCGCCTCTCATCGCCATCGGCGGCTTCGCCCTGCGCATTCACCGGGATATGGAGCCCGGCCACCCCTACCGCCGTCAGCTCAAGATCATCGTGGACCAGGTGGGCCACATGGAAACCCTGCTGCGCCAGATGCTGGACTACTCCCGGCCCCTGGAGTTGCGCCTGGTTCCGCTGGAGTTGGGCGGCTTGGTGGCGGAGGTCTTCACCCTCACCGAGGCCGTGGCCCGGGAGCGCGGGGTGCGCCTGTTGAGCGAGTTGGACGGCCGGGACCTTTGGGTGCCCGCCGATGCGGGCCGGCTAAGGCAGGTGCTCATCAACCTGGTGCAAAACGCGGTGCAGGCCTCGCCCCGGGGAGGGGAGGTCTTGGTCAGGGGTCAGGCCGGCAACGACCAGGTGGCCTTGGAGGTGACGGACCAGGGTCCGGGCATCTCCCCCGAGGATCAAAAAAAGGTCTTTTCCCCCTTTTTCACCACCAAGCAAGGGGGCACCGGGCTGGGCCTGGCCATCACCCGCAAGAACGTGCTGGCCCACGGCGGGACCATGGAGTTGGAGAGCACTTTGGGCCGGGGCAGTGTTTTTCGGGTTGTCCTGCCCCGGGGGGGCGGGGCATCCTCGGAAGAAGGCTAACCCCAGCGCAACTTGGTTTTGAGAATTTCGAAGTAGTCCCGAAAAGGTGACTGGATCAGATGCACCGTATGCTCCGACCGCTGGAAGCGAATCTCGTCGCCGGGCTCCAACTCCAGGCCCACCTGGCCGTCGCAGGTCAGGGTGGTCTCCTGGGCCCGGTGGCCCAAAGTCACCGACAGGGTCATCTCCGGTCCCAGCAGCAGCGGGCGATTGGTGAGGGTGAAGGAGCAGATGGGGCTCACCACGATGCAGTTGAGGGCCGGGTGGCAGATGGGCCCGCCAGCCGAGAGGTTGTAAGCGGTGGAGCCGGTGGGGGTGGAAACGATCAGGCCGTCCGCCTGAAAGGTGGTGAGGGGGCTGCCGTCCACCACCGCCTCCAACTCCACGATACGGGCCAGGGCGGCCTTGTTGATGACCAGATCGTTCAGGGCGATGAAACGGGCCAGTTCGCGGCCTTGCCGCCGCACGATTCCATCCAGCATGAGCCGGGGCGAGGCCTGGTAATGCCCGGCCAGCACTTTTTCCATGGCCGGCAACAGCTCCTTGGGGGCCAGGGCGGTCAAAAAGCCCAGCCCGCCCAGGTTCACCCCCAGGATGGGAACCCCTTCCAGGCCGCTGGTCACCACCTGGCGCACCGCCCCCAGCATGGTGCCGTCGCCACCCAGCACCACCACCAGCCCGGTGTCGGCGGGCAGGGGCTCTTCCAATCCGTTGCCCGCGCGGGGCTCGCCGCCCTTGGCCTCCAGCAAATGGACCCCGGCGCTACGCTCCCCCAGCCACTGGCCAAGGTGCTCCGCCTGCTCCTGGGCGGCGGGAGTTTTGGCTTTATATATAATAGTAACCTTGGGCATGAAAACGGCTCCTTGGGGCAAAGCTAACAAAAAGCGGCCCACCTAACAACCAGTTTGCCATCACGGGGAGACAAATGGGGGACGACACCTACATCCAGGCGCTCAACCAAGCGGTAAAGCAAGAAATAATACAGAATTACTTCCGCGAGCGCCGGGTTATCGAGGAAGAGATGCTCCTGGTCACCGAAGCGGTCAGCTCCCTTTTGGGGGGAATCGCCGCCTGGGAAAAGCACCGGGCGCGCCTGGGCCGGGCCCTGGGCGATGCGAACCTCCGAGAAAAATTCTTCGCCGCCGCCGGGATCAGCCCCCCCCGGCCCCAATCGGTGGCCAGCGCCGCCCCTGCCGTGGGCCTCGCCCCACTCCGGGGCCTGACCCGAGCCGCCCGCTACGTCAGCCTTATCCGGGGGCTCTACCAGGGACTGGTGGAAGGGGCGGCGGCCCTGGAGGCCGAGAGGCAAAAGGCCCTGAAGCTCACCAAGGAGGTGAACCGGGACATCCTTGCCTTTGAGGCCAACCACGACCTGATGATGCTGATCGCCTACCTGCGTTCCATGAATCCGGACGAATTGCACAAGCGCAATATCATGGGTGGCAATTTCTCGGCCAAGGAAAAGGCTCTCTCGGCCGAGGCCCTGTCCTTCAGGCCCCTCAAGGCGCGGGAAATGGGCCTGGAGGAGCCGGTGGCCCAGCCCCGGCCCACCGCGCAAGTCATGGGGCAGGTGGACGGTCTGCTCAAGCAGGGCTTCAAGCGCAACCCCCAGGCCGCGCGGGAGTTTTTTTAGCGTCTTGTTTGCCGGCCCCCAAATCTGTTATCTCTGGATAGCTGGATTGTAGCTAGGGAGGTTCATGGGCAAGGCGCGCGGCAAAGTGAAGAGCCTGTCTCAGGCGGTGACCGATCTGGTGCGCCCCGGGGACAGCGTGGTGCTCTCCGCCGCCCTGGAGGGCTTCATACCCTTTGCCGCGGCCCATGAGATCATACGCCAGGGCATCGGCCCCCTCACCCTGGTGGCCCCCATCTCCAACATCAGCATCGACCAGATCATCGGGGCCGGCTTGGCGGAGCGGGTGATCGCCGCCTGGGTGGGCAACGTAAGCACCGGCATCGGCTACAACTTCCGCCGGGCGGTGGAGCAGGGGCTCCCCCGGCCGCTAGAGGTGCTGGACCACAGCAACTTCTCCATCACCCTGGCCCTGGAGGCCGGAGCCCGGGGCCTGCCCATGGCCGTGGGCCGCTCGCCCCTGGGCAGCGACATAGCGCTGCAAAACCCTCAATTCAAGGCCCTCACCTGCCCCCACAGCGGCCAGAAGCTGCTGGCTATCCAGGCGGTTAACCCCGACGTTGCCCTGGTCCACGTGCAGAGGGCCGACAAGGAGGGCAACTGCCAGGTGTGGGGAGCGGCGGGCTTCACCAAGCAGGCGGCCATGGCCAGTTCCCGGGTGCTGATCACCTGCGAGGAGATCGTGGACAGCGCGGTGATCCGCCGCGACCCGGACCGCACCCTGGTGCCGGGCCTTCTGGTGGACGCGGTGTGCGAGGTGCCCTGGGGGGCCCACCCCGCCCCGGTGCTGGGCTATTACGACCTGGACAACCAGTATTACTTGGACTACGCGGCCGCCACCCGGGACCCGGAGAACGCCCGGGCCTGGCAACGGGAGTGGGTGGACGGCCTGAGCGGGCGGGAAGCCTATCTGGAAAAGCTGGGCAGCGCCCGCCGCCAGGGGCTATTGCCGCGCCACAGCCGGCCCGGCGCGCCCCTGGAGTACGGTTGGTGAGCGCCTACACCCCGGCCGAGATCATGGTCACCGCCGCCGCCCGTCAGATAAAAAACGGCGATGTGGTTTTCGTGGGCATGCGCCTGCCCCTGTTGGCCTTCATGTTGGCCAAACAGACCCACGCCCCCAGGGCTTTGGGATTGTTCGAAAACGGGGTGCTGCGCGACCGGCCGGCCAACGCGCCCATCATCACCATGGGCGACGCGCCCAACCAGTCCGATGCCCTGAAGCTCTGCGGCCTGGACGAGGTGATGAGCCTGCTTTCCGGCGGGCGGGTGGACCTGGGCTTCATCGGCGGGGCCCAAATGGACCAGTGGGGCAACGTGAACACTCACCAGGCCCGGCGGCCCGGCGGCGGATTGGTGCGCCTGCCCGGCTCCGGGGGCGGGGCCGACATCGCCTGCCTGGCCAGCCGCCTGCTGATAATCATGAACCACGAGCGCCACCGCCTAGTGCCCCAGGTGGACTACATCACCTCCCCTGGCTGGGGTCCCCACCCCGGCTGGCGGCAAGAACAAGGGCTGACCCGGGGCGGGCCGGCTGCCTTGATAACCTCGCTTGGGGTATTCAACTTCCCCCAGGGCCGGGCCCAGCTGACCAGCCTGCATCCCGGGGTCAGCCGGGAGCAGGTTGCCCAAGCCACCGGCTGGGATTTAGACTGCGCCTCCACCCTGGAAATCACCCCCGCTCCCACCGCCAACGATCTGAAAATAATTAGGCTTTTTGATCCCAAGCGATTCTGGACCTCCTGATTTTTTGGGTTGACATCCCCCCGCCGCTCCCCTATAGTCACAATGTAGCTACATTCTAGTTATCTTGTAGCATGCAAACCTGGCCCGCCATGGAGGCTGGCCATTGCCCAAATCCACCAACCCGACGAGGGCCTCAGGAGCATGAGCGAAGCTGAAAGAGCATCCCGCCGGGAGCGTTCCGGCCCCGAGGAGAGAGCCTCCGATCCCCGTCACAAGGCCAAATTCGAGGTCTATGGCGAAGAGATGATCGAAAAGGAAGTCAAGCAGAGCGGCAACTCCGGAAGGGTCTATCTGCCGCCGGAGTGGGTGGGCAAAAACGTCAAGATAATCCGTATAGATTAGATGCGAGGCGACAAAGTGCCCTTGAATCTACGCCCCATGACCCATGAGGACCTCGGTGAGGTCAAACGCATTCAGGCCCGCATCACCAGGCAGCCGGTCCCCCAGCCCTGGATGGACATGCTGGCCGAGCATGTGGACAAGATTTACCGCCTTGGCTTCGTGGCCGAGGAAGACGGCGCCCTTGTGGGCTTCATCCTGGGAGAGATCAAAATCGGGGGCTTCGGCACCGAGCTCTCCGGTTGGCTGGAGCTTGTCGGGGTTGATCCGGAGCACATGGGCTCGGGGGTAGGCGCGGCCCTGGCCGAGGTTTTATTCGCGGCCCTGCTCAAGCGGGGCGTACAGAAAGTCTACACCGCGGTGCGCTGGGACTCCGGTGACATGCTGGCCTTTTTCAAGAAAGTCGGTTTCGACCAAAGCTCCTTCATCAACCTGCGGCGAATGAATCAGGCGGATTAACAAGGCTGGCCGGCCCCCTAGACCGGGCGCTTGTCAAATAGACAGCGCTGGCCACCGGCCCAAGCCCCAGGCCAGGTACCGTCCGGTCAACAAGGCCTTTGAGTCAAGATCATCCGGCTATGTTGAGAGCGACTTCCATGACGGAATTCCTGCAAAATTTGCCCGAAAGACCTATTAGAGCCGTAGACCCCGCAAACATCAGCGGAATCGAAGCCCCCCCCCGGCAAGCTGCCGGCTATTGGGGATTTAAGAGCTTTTGTTTCCGCAGGCCGGATATATCACTCTCGCGAGGGACATTATGAGGTACGCAGAGACAGGATATAATTTAGAAATTGATCTGTCCCGTGGAAACATCGAGAGGGTGGAAACCGACCCGAGAGACACCGAGCTTTATCTCGGGGGCCTGGGCACCAGCGCCAAGATATTGTGGGATAGGGTTCCCCCTGAAGTCGAACCCTTTTCTCCTGATAATCTTTTAATATTCGCCGCCGGTCTTTTGTGCGGCACCCCGGCCACCGGCTGCAACCGCACCATCGTCACTACCATCTCTCCTCAAACTTTGCTGATGGCATTTTCAATGATGGGCGGGTTTTGGGCGCCGGAATTGAAGTATGCCGGCTATGACAAAGTTATCATTCGGGGCAAGTCCCCCGACCTGGTCTATTTGTGGATACACAATGACAAAGTAGAAATCCGCGACGCCTCTCATTTGCAGGGTAAAGGCGCAACTGAGACTGCGGAACTCATTAGACAGGAGTTGAATGAGCCGAAGGCCCAGGTGGCCGCCATCGGCCTGGCTGGTGAAAACAGGGTCTATTTCGCTTCCATCGAACAGGGCAGATCCAGCGCCAGCCGAGGTGGCATCGGCGCGGTAATGGGAGACAAAGGGTTAAAGGCCATAGCTGTTCGAGGAACCAAGGATATTAGCGTTGCCCAGCCGGCTGAGTTCATGGCGCTTTGCAACGAAGTACTGGAATATATCAAGTTCCGAAATGACAATCCAATTCCGGGGGTGATGCCCATTCTGGCCGGCCTTGGGTCACCGCAAGAGATGAAAGTCCACGATGAAAAGTGGCATACCGAAAATTTCTCCTGGGGAAATTCCCGCGTCCGCAGAAAAGATTTTTGGAACGAAGACATTGCAAAGCAGTGGATGGATACCCTGGACAATATGCGGACACGGTTGATAAGTTGTTACAACTGTCCGATGACCTGCGGGGCGACGATTTCACCTCCCGGTATGCCCACCTATATGATGAAATGCTTCTCCAAGCTCACTTATACCATGGCGGCCATGGCGGACCTGGAATTCGGCTTGGGTATCGCCCAAAGCGCCACGGAATATGGGGTGGACGGATTCTCGGCCCCGCAAGTCATGGCATTCGCCCTTGAGCTTTACGAAAACGGTATTTTGACCGACGAGGACTTCCCTGGCATGCCGGAAGACAATGAAGGAAGATTTTACTGGCTGCTCGACAAAATCGTTCGGCGGGAAGGCATCGGGGATGTCCTGGCCAATGGCACCTATTGGGCAGCCAAACAGATTGGCAAGGGCGCTGAAGCCTATGCCCATAACAACATCAAAAAACATGAGCAGCTACCGCTGAAGCTGTCGATGCTCAACCCCATATATTTCCTTATGTATGCCACCGGCGAAAAGATAAACATCACCCAAATCGAAGGTCAGTTTCCCCAGGCGCCTTTCCCCAAGCGAGAGCAGAGAGAAGAATTCGTAAAGGATTGGTTCCAGGTCCCCGATGAGAAGTTTAAACAGTATTTTCTGGACTGGGAACCTCGCGGAGAAAATTCGATCCCCTATTATCCAACGGTAGAAATGTCTTGTGACATCGTCGACTGGCAAGAGAGGATGCACTACATCGACGACGCCCTGGGCATGTGCGCCGGTTTGTCGTCATTCCCTTTGAAGCCTCCTTACCATCTGCACAATTATCCCAAATTCATCTCGGCCGGGGCCGGGATCGACATGGACGAGGAAAAGCTGACCCAGGCGGCCAAGCGATACCGGACCCTGGTGAGAGCCAACAACACCAGGCGGGGCATGCGCCGTAAGGACGAGAAGCCTCCCAAGGACCACTGGAAGAAAAGATTCCCCGAGCTCGAGAAGGAGCTTCTGGACACCTACTACGCCTTCAAGGGCTGGAACGAAGACGGCATCCCCACCGAGACGACCCTGCGCGAGTTCGGTCTGGGCTACGTGGCCGACGATTTTATCGAGCGGGGCATATTGAAAAAGGACGGAGACACACCTCCCAAGGATGATGCGCCTGAGAAGGATAAGGAGGTGTAGCCATGCCGGGCGAGAAGAAGACCAAGACCGTCAAGACCATCAAAGTCGACGTTGATAAATGCAACGGCTGCCGGGCATGCGAGATGATATGCTCCGCCTTCCACGCCGCGCCGAAATATAGCGGCAACAACCCGGAGAGGTCCCGTATTCGGGTGATTCGCGAACCGCTAAGAGACCTATATGTTCCTGTATATGCGGGTGATTATACTGCGGCCGAATGTGCGGGCAGAGATAAATACACGATTGACGGAAAAGAATACGACGAGTGTGCCTTCTGTAGGGCCTCCTGCCCGTCCCGGGATATCTTCAAGGAACCAGATTCCGGCCTTCCCCTAAAATGCGATATGTGTGAGGGCGAAGAAGAACCATTGTGCGTTAAGTGGTGTTTAGTTGATGCCTTGACCTACGTTGAAAGGGAAGAGGAAGTCGAAGAGGAAGAAGATGATCTGGGGGAAATGGAAATGGGCTTGGAAGCGTTGGCAAACAAATATGGATTGAACAAAATAATGGATACCGTTGCCCGCATGTCAGTGTCGAGTAAGGGCTTGGACGTTAAGGCAAAAGAAGAGGATTAAAAAGACAGTGGAAAATGTAGCCGACTACAAAGAGATCATAGACGTCATAAAAGAGAGCGGCGGAGACGCCTTCAAACTATGCTTTCAATGTGGTCTGTGCGATACGGTTTGCCCTTGGAATAGGGTGCGAACTTTTAGTATGCGCAAAATCGTTCGCGAGGCTACCTTCGGCATGACTGACATAGAAAGCGAAGACATCTGGCGTTGTACTACCTGCGGTAGATGCCCTAAGCAGTGTCCCAGAGACGTAAAACAAATTGAATCTGGGGTGTCCTTGCGCAGGATTGCCACCGAATACGGAGTCTTTCCCACTGCGGTAAAGCCGATCCGCACCATAAGCGGGAGCCTCATTGGTGAAGGCAACCCTTTGAGTGAGGGGCGAAAAGATAGGGCAAATTGGGCGGAAGGCCTTTCTGTAAAACCCTTTCACGAGGGGATGGATATTTTATACTTCCCCGGCTGCTACCTCAGCTATGACCAAAGGTTGAAAAAGGTGGCCAAGGCTACCGCCAATATTCTTAACTTGGCGGGAGTAGATTTCGGGATACTGGGTTCGAAAGAGAATTGCTGCGGAGAAAGCATCCGCAAGACTGGTGACGAGGACGTTTTCAAACGTCTAGCCAAAGAAAATATTAAAACGTTTATCGATAATGGGGTCAGGAAAATTCTTGTTTCTTCACCTCATTGCTACCATACTTTTAAAAACGAGTATCCTGAATTTATGGTTAATTTTGAGGTAGTACATATTTCTCAATATCTATTAGATCTTATAAACGAAGGAAGGCTGGAGATCAAAAAAGAGTACGAGAAGAAAATTACTTATCATGACCCATGCTACCTGGGCCGTCATAACGGCATATATGACGAGCCGCGTGAAGTCTTGAAGAAGGTACCCGGTTTAGAACTAACCGAGATGCCTGATTCGCTGGAAGATAGCCTTTGTTGCGGAGGCGGCGGAGGCAGGATCTGGATGGAAACTCCCAAGGGGGAACGATTCTCCGACCTCAGATTGGAACAAGCCATCGGAGTGGGGGCTGAAATCCTGGTTACGTCCTGCCCTTATTGCATCACCAACTTCGAAGATAGCAGGTTGACCCTGGACAATGGTGAGGCCATAGAAGTCAAGGACATCACGGAAATTATCCAGGAAGCTATTTAGGTAACCGCGGAAACCTGATAAAGGCATAGATAAATGGAAAAGGAAACTTCCCAGCTTTTTAAAATCCCCGTTGACAGCAATTATGGAGACGTAATGGTTGTCGGTGGAGGCATCAGCGGCATTCAGGCGTCCCTCGACCTTGCCACTTCAGGGTATAAGGTTTATTTAATTGAGAAATCGCCAGCCATTGGTGGGCATATGGCGCAGCTCGACAAGACGTATCCCACCAATGACTGCTCCATGTGAATACTCTCACCCAAACTGGTCGAGGTCGGCCGGCATCCAAATATAGAAGTCCTGTCCTATACTGAAGTTGACCGTGTGGAAGGAAAAGCGGGTGACTTTAAGGTAACCCTTACCAAAAAGCCCAGATACATTATAGAAGATAAATGCACTGGTTGTGCTACCTGTGTAGAATACTGCCCGGTAGAATACCCTGATCAATTTAATCAAGATATATCGAATAATAAAGCCGTTCACATTTTCTTTGCTCAAGCGATTCCCCTTATCGCATATATTGATGAAAGCTGCATTTACCTTAAAGATAAAAAATGCCGCATCTGCGAAGCAGTATGTAAGGCCGACGCCATAAACCTTCGGCAAGAGCCGGAGAAGATGGAAATCAAAGTAGCAGCTATTGTTCTGTCTCCTGGCTATGACGTCTTTGATCCCAAGGTCAAGGGCGACTATGGCTACGGAACCATGCAGAACGTGGTAACCAGTATGGACTATGAGCGGCTGTTATGCGCCACTGGGCCATACGAAGGTGAGATACTGCGCGCTTCCGACAAGAAGCATCCCCGTAAAATTGCCTGGATTCAATGCGTAGGGTCCAGGCGGGTTACCCCGGGGGATAACAGCTATTGTTCCGCAGTATGCTGCACCTATACCCAAAAACAAGTGATTTTGACAAAAGATCACTACCCAGATTCTGAATGTACAATATTCCACAACGATATTCGTTCTTACGGCAAGGATTTTGAACGATACTACCAAAGAACTGAGCAACTTCCTGGGATTAAATTTATTAGAAGTTACGTATCAATAGGAAAAGAAATTCCGGAAAGTAAAAATGTAACTATAAGATACGCTACTGCCGAGGACGGAGTAAAAGAAGAAGAATTCGATATGGTGGTATTATCCGTTGGGTTGAATCCTCCCGCTGATTATAAGGACTTGGCGGATAAGTTCGGAATCGAGCTGAATTCACACCGATTCTGTCAAGCAACCTCTTCCAATCCTATTGAGACCACCAAGCCGGGGATCTTTGTAAGCGGAGCCTTCCAGGGTCCCATGGATATCCCCGAGTCGGTTTTCACCGCCAGCGGGGCCGGCTCCCAATGCGGTGAGCTCCTTGACTACAGGCGAGGAGATCTGACCAGAGAAAGGATATATCCACCGGAAAAAGATGTCTCCCAAGAGGAGCCAAGGGTTGGTGTCTTTGTGTGTCATTGTGGGGCGAATATTGGAAGGGTGGTAGATGTCCCTTCCACGGTTGAATATGCCTTAACTTTACCCAACGTTGTTTACGCGCAGGAACAGCTATTTTCATGCGCGACCAATTCCGCTAAAGAAATAACAGACATGATACAGGAAAAGGGGCTCAACCGAGTGGTTGTCGCTGCCTGCTCACCCAGGACTCTTGAACCGTTATTCCGTGACACTCTTCGCGAGGCGGGACTCAATCAATATTACTACGACATGGCAAACATTAGAGAGCATTGCTCCTGGTGCCACTCAAAAGAAAAGGAAGAATCCACACAGAAGGCACAGGATATAACTCGGATGTCGGTAGCGCGAGCTTGCCATTTGGAGCCATTACGGGAAATTGATCTTCCCGTAAACAAGGCGGCCTTGGTGGTCGGCGGCGGTATCGCCGGCATGACTTGTGCTCTCTCCATCGCCAACCAGGGGCATGAGATTTACCTGCTGGAAAAGGATACCGACCTAGGGGGAATGGCAAGAAAAATTTATTACACTCTGGACGGGATGGATGTTCAGGCTTATTTGCGTGATCTCGTGCGCAAGGTTTATCAGCATTCCTTAATACATGTATATACTTCTGCCACTATCACAGAGGCTACCGGTTACGTTGGCAACTTCTTAACCAAAGTGGAGTCTGAAAGAGGGGCGGTAGAGATTAAACATGGAGCTACCGTCATCGCCGTAGGTGTTGATGTATATAAACCCACAGAATACCTTTACGGGGAAGATGACCGGGTGGTTACCCACCTTGAGTTGGAGGAGCGAATCACCCTTGGAGACGAAAAGGTAATCAACGCCCAAAGCCTCGTGATGATCCAATGCGTAGGCTGTAGAAATGAAGAAAGAAATTATTGCAGCAGAGTCTGTTGTAGCGAGTCCATCAAGAACGCCCTGAAGCTTAAAGAGATAAACCCCCAGATGGATGTCTACATCCTCTTTAGGGATATCAGGACTTATGGGATGTTGGAGGATTATTACCGGGAAGCGTCTGAAAAAGATGTAAAGTTCATTCGCTACGAGCCGGATGCCAAACCCCAGGTTGAAGCTGTTGAGGAGGAAGGCCGGCCTGTTCTAAGGGTTACCTTGCCGGATTATGTTTTAGGTAAAGAGCTTGCCATAGATGCTGATATAATTGCTTTGGCTGCCGCCGTTATTCCCTCTGCGGAAAACAGGGAAACATCTCAATTATTCAAGGCCTCTTTGGGACCGGATGATTTTTTCAAAGAAGCTCACGTCAAGTTAAGACCTGTTGAATTTTCTACAGAAGGCGTTTACCTTTGCGGAACGGCTCACTATCCTAAGCATATACCGGAAGCGATTAACCAGGCTTATGGGGCTGCTGGCCGTGCATTAACCCTTCTCTCACATGATATGGTCACTGTCTCAGGTTCTGTTTGCGAGGTTAATGATAAAAAGTGTATGGGATGTGGGGCATGTATCTCAGCCTGCACCTATGGAGCCATTGAGTTTCGCGAGACACGGCAGGGCAAAAAAGCGGCAGTCAATCCTGTCCTCTGTAAAGGAGATGGCCTCTGTAATGCCAAGTGCCCAACCGGGGCTATTTTCCTAAAGCACTTTACCGACGAAGAACTCTTGAGCCAAATTGACGTGGCGGTCGGCGCTGCCTAAAGGAATACGAATGAACACCCCCGGGACCACCAAGGGAGGAGTGAAAATAAATGAGTGCATGGCCTAACTTTAAACCAAGGATATTAGGCTTCTTGTGCCATTGGTGAGGATATGGCGCTGCCGATATGGCTGGAGTTTCCAGACTACAATATACGACTGAAATCAGGGCTATTCGCGTCATGTGTTCCGGTAGAATCGACTTGGAGTTCATACTCCGAGCCTTTTCAAAGGGAATGGATGGGGTGTTTATTGGTGGTTGCCGTCTTGGTGAGTGCAATTACATTACTCATGGAAACTACCATGCACTAAACATGGTGCTTCTATGCAAAAAAATACTGGAACACATAGGGCTGAACCCGGACAGGTTAACAATTGAATTCATGTCTTCCGGTGAAGGAATGCATTTCACCGAAGTTGTTGACGGTTTTACCAAAAGGGTGAAGGAGTTGGGGCCTCTGGGCAAGGGCGAGGGAGTAGACGAAAATGAATTAAAGTCAAGGCTTGATGCAGTTACAAAGCTTGTCCCCTACATCAAGTTAGTCAAAAATGAAAAACTGGCGTTGCGCCCCGAAGAAAAAAAATATAGCGAGCTTTACACCAGCGACGAGGTGGACAGGTTATTCAACGAGGTGATCTCGTACCATATCGATCCGGACAAGTGCCAGGCCTGTCAGATTTGCCTCAGGAGATGCCCCGTGGAGGCGATCATAGGCGGCAAGAACCAGATCCACGTGATCGACCAGGATCTGTGCATCAAATGCGGGACCTGCTTCGAAGCCTGCCCTCCCCGCTTTGGCGCGGTGGAAAAAATTACCGGAGGGCCCGTCCCGCCCCCCATTCCTGAAGCGGAAAGAGCAATGACCAGGCAAGGCAAGGAAACCAGGCCCTAACATATAGGCCTGAGGGCCGCTCCCCAGATAGACCACTCGTCAGGTCATTTACTCCGGCGCCTGCTTTGCAAGGCCGGATTCCCCGCCTACACCCCGCGGCTAGCCGCGGGGTGGTTCATTTGAGGGCCCCGTCCGATTGCGGAATGGCATCGAAGACAACCTGCTCCGCGCCGTTGAAAACCAGAAACCTGCTGACCTTGGCCCTTCCGATGACCACCATGCCCATGTCCCTGGCCAACTCCAGCCCCATTTGAGTCACGCCGGATTTGGAGATCAACACCGGGATGCCCATGAAGGCCGCCTTTATCAATATCTCCGAGGTGAGCCGGCCGGTGGTGAACAGGATCTTGTCCTCACCGGCCATGCCGTCAAGCCACATGCGCCCGGCAATGGCATCGGCCGCGTTGTGCCGGCCCACGTCCTCCACCGACATGATCACGCGATCTCCCTGGCATAGGCAGCAGCCATGCACCGAACCGGCGAGACGATAGACGGGGTTGAGGGAGGCCACGGCCTTGAGCACCTGGTAGATGGTGGATTGGCGCACCCGCACCCGTGGCATTTTCTTCTCGTAGAGCTTGTCCACGGTGCAGCTGAACAAGGTGCCCTGGCCGCAGCCGCTGGTCACCGTCACCTTGGAGAGCTTTTCCTCCAGGTCCTTGATGCCCTGGCCGTGCCGGGTCGCGACGTTCACCGTCTCCCGGGCCCAATCCACCTCCACCGACTCTATGTCCTCGATTCGCTCCACCAGGCGCTGGTTGTGCAGGTAGCCCAGCGCCAGTTCCTCGGGGTTGGTGCCCAGGGTCATCAGGGTGACGATCTCGTGGCCGTCAACCTTGATGGTGAGAGGCGATTCCCCGGGCACGGCCGCCTCCCTGGGTTTGCCCAGATGGTCGTACACCCGCACCTGGTGCACCGGAGAAAGCCCGGCCCGGCTCAACCTAGGTTGCCGAGGTGTTTTTTTCGCTGCGGTCATAATGCTCATCAACCTGCAATTGTGCGGCAGTCGCCGCGTTCAACCCCATTTTGAGCCTTCTGACGCTCCCAGTGCATACCAGCACTCTTTTGGGCGGCATGCAAAGGCTTGGTGACCCATCAAACGATTTATAAATGAAAATACCGCAGGAATCGCAATCGCCCTGGTTTTGAGCATAGTAGTTCATTTTCTTTTCACCGGTCAACGGCGCCCACTTTGCCAACCAATGTTCAGCCCCTCCCGGTGGCAGCACGCAGCCAAAAACGAGCCCTTCCGAGCCAATATCTCGCCCCCTGGCGACTGCTCCGGCGGCGGGGGCGGCCTCGACCTCGACGATCTGTTCTAGACGCCCGCCTGGGGCGAAGCTATATTAGAGGAGTCCACCTGGGCTCCTCTTTGCTTTTTTCTTGCCTGCCCCGGCGGTAGAGGAGGCACCTTTGACCTGTTCGGCCGAAAAGGAGGCCCAGCTTATGGCCGCAGGCTGGGTCAAACAATTCATGACCAACGAACCGCGCCTCAGCGAGGCGGTGGAAGAGTACACCTCTCTTGGTTTCCAGGTTCATCTGGAGCCGGTGGACCCCAGCGCCTGCGCCAACGGATCGGCCTGCACGGCCTGCTTTGAAATGCCCGAGGTGGCGGCCCAGTTCAAGATAATCTTCACCCGCCCCGGATCAGGCGACACCAAGGAAGACGACCTCTTCTGAGTTGACGCGGGGTGGCCGAAGCCTGAAGGCATGAAGGGCACAATATGCGCTGGACCAAAGGTATGGGCCTAAAGGCCAAGATGGCCATCGTCTTCTTGGCGGTGACCCTTTTAACCGGTTTCTGTGGGCTTATTGGCACCCTGTACATCTTTTCCGTGGTGCAAAGGGCCACCGATTCATTTATTCACCACGAAGTGCCCCTGCTTTCCAGCGCCTCCCAGGCGGTTCTCTCCCTGTACAGCCTGCGCCTTAACAACACCCTATACCAGACCACCTGGGACGCGAAGGCCATGGAGCAGCAGGACGCCAAGCTCCAGACCTTTTGGCGGGACCTGGACCAAGCCCTCAAAAACCTGGCTCTGGAGGTGAAGGAACTGGGCCGGGACGGCCACCGGCAGTCCCAAGGCCTGCTGCGGGAAACAGCCGACAGGGCCCAGGGGCTTGCCCTGCGCTACAAGGACGAGCAAGAACGCCTGCATGCCCTGCATCACCAGTTGGGTCAATTCATGACCCAACCCAATCCCGATGAGCCTTACCTGCCGGTGCATCTGTTTCTAGATAAAATTCTGCTGTCGCGCATGCGCTGGCTCGAGGGGCTGAAGGTCGCGGTGGAAAACCATTCCCCTTTCCAGGGCGAAACCGACCCCCGCTTGTGCGAGTACGGCCGTTGGCACGACAACTTCAAAATCAGCGACCCCAAACTGCTCTCCATCCTGCAACGGGCTGAAAAGGCCCACCGGGAAATGCATCTAGCGGCCGGGCGCATCAACGAGCTTCTAAAGCAGGGCCGCAACGACAGCGGCCTGCGGCAGGATTTCAAAAAGGACCAGGGCAACCTTGAAGTTCTGCTCGCCTTTGGAAAGGCGCAGGATTCTTCCGCCGTTCTGGCGCGCCTGTTGCGCGAGGCCCAAACCTACAGTGAACAGCGCTATCTGGCTCTAAGCTCCCAGCGCAAAAATCTGGAGGACAAAAGCCTGGCCACCGCCCGGGAATTCAGCGCGGGCATGCTCAAGGTCAAACAGGTGACCCAGCAAATGATAGCCGGAGCCACCACACACTTGCAGCGCGTGATGACCGCCACCATCATGATTGTCGGCACCCTCATCATGGCGGTGATTTTGGCTTCCCTGTGGGCCGGACGCTTCTTTACCATCAGGCTGCTGAAGGTCATCCGCCTGACCAACGACAACCTGGAGAGGACGGCCAACAAGGACCTGACCGCCCAGTTGCCGCCGGAGGTGCTAAAGCGGGGCGACGAGATCGGTCTGATGGCGCGCAACGCCCAGGTGATGACCGACACCCTGGCCGCCACGGTCAACGAAGTGTCGGCCGCTTCTGAAACCGTGGCCTCCAGCGCCGCCCAAATCAGCCAGGGCAACCAGGAGTTGAGCGAGCGCACCCAACAGCAAGCCAGCGCCGTCGAGGAAACGGCCAGCGCCCTGGAGGAGATGACCAGCGCGGTCAAGCTCAACGCCTCCAACGCCCGGCAGGCCAACGAAATGGCCTACCAGGCCTCCGAATTGGCGGGCAAGGGCAAAGGGGTCTTGGAGCAGACCGCAGAAGCCATGAAGGGGGTCACCGACTCCAGCAACCGCATCGCCGACATCATCGGGGTGGTCAACGACATCGCCTTCCAGACCAACCTGCTGGCCCTTAACGCGGCAGTGGAGGCGGCCCGGGCCGGCGAGGCGGGCCGTGGATTCGCCGTGGTGGCCGGCGAGGTGCGCAGCCTGGCCCAGCGCAGCGCCCAGGCGGCAAAGGAGATACGGTCCCTGATCAGAGAGAGCAGCGACAAGGTGGAGCAAAGCGGAGAGCTGGTGGAACAGAGCGGCCAGTTTCTCAAGGAGATCGCCGCCCGGGTGCAGGACGTGGCCGACACCATGGCCGAGATATCCGCGGCCAACACCGAGCAGGCCCAGGGCATCGACGAAATCAACCGGGCGGTGGCCCAAATGGACCAAGTGGTGCAGCAAAACGCGGCCCTGGTGGAGGAGGCGGCCAGCGCCTCGGAGAGCATGGCCGCGGTGGCCGAACAACTGCGCAGCCAGATGAGCCAGTTTATCCTGCCCGAGACACAAACGGGGGTCCTAGAGCCTCGGGCTCCCCACCGGGAGCGGGGCTCAACCGCCCAGCCCGCGGCCCGTCCCGCCCGGGGCGATGATTTTTTCACCCCCGACAGCCTCAAGGGCTTCGAGGAGTTTTAGCCCGCGGACCTCCGGAGTGAACCGGCGGTTGTTTCCGAACCGGCCCCAGGCTATGATTCCCCATGGCCCGGAGCAAACTGATCATACCCGCCGCCTTGGTGCTGTGGCTGCTGCCCTGGCTGGCCTCGCCGGCTCCGGCCCAGGAGTCCGCGCCGCCGGCCTGGCAGGCCCTGGCCCCCGGGCTGGAGTTCGCTCTGTGGGAAAACCTCATCCCCTCGCGTAGCGGCAGCTCCCGGGTGGCCCTGCTCAGGGCGGACCCCAAGCGCTACTCCTTCAAGGTGCTGGCCGCCCCCAGGGGCGAACCGGGCTATACCGCCGGCCAGTGGCAAGAAAAAAGCGGCGCCCTGGCCGTGTTCAACGCCGGCCTCTACACCCCCGAGGGACGTCACCTGGGCTATCTGCTGCAAGACGGCAAGGAGCTTAGTCCCCTGGTGGCCCAACAGGACGGACTGTTCCTGGCCTCGCCCCGGGAGCCGGACCTGCCTGCCGCCCGCATCTTGGATTTGCGCTACACTCCATTTGACCCCGGCCTGAATCCCTACCGCCAGGCGGCCCAATCCCTTATGCTTCTGGACCGCTTCGGCATGCTGCGGGTGCGCCGTTCGGCCAAGGTGGCCAACCGCACCGCCTTGGCCATCGACGACAAGGGGCGCATCCTGGTGGTGGCCACCGAAGGGGGACATACCCTCTGGGAGTTGGCCCAGGCGCTCAAGGACAGCGGCTTGGGACTTAGGGAAGTGATGACCATGGACGGCGGGGGTGAGTCACAGCTGGCCTTGAAGGCCGCCGATTTCAGCTATGAGCACTATGGCCGGCCCAGCCCGGCCCCGGACCTGCCCTGGGCCCGCCAGACCCTGCCCGCGGTGCTGGCGATTTTCAACCCTGAATAAACCACCCTGCCAAAAAGGTGGGGGCCGCCGGGACCGGGGGTGCGGCCCCGACGGCCTTGGGCATGGTGTCCCGGCCGGAGACCGCGCCGGCGGCGCGGCCTGAGGCCGGAGGTTGGGGCTTACTAGAAAAAACTAATCCGCCTGGCGGCGCAAAAAGGCCGGCCAGTCCAGATCGCTGCTGTCGCTCATTGGGCGTCTCTCCCGGGACCCGGGGGAGGTTAAACCCCGGAGAGAGGCGTTGCCGCGACGATAAATGCGAACGTTATTCTCGTCGATCTCGCTGATATCCAGGTCTCTGCCGCCGCCGGCCACGGCCATCCGCTTGACTTCACGCACCTCTTCCGCCTGCCCTATGCCGGTGGCGATAACCGTCACCCGCATGCGCTCGCCCATGGAGGTGTCGATGACCGTGCCCCAGATGATGTTGGCGTTTTCGTGGGCCGCCTCTTGTATGAAGGTGCTGGCTTCGCTCACCTCGTCGATGGTGATCTCTTCGCTGGCGGTGATGTTCACCAAAACTCCACGGGCGCCGTCTATGGAGATGTCCTCCAGCAGGGGATTGTTGATGGCCCGGGTGGCGGCCTGAAGGGCGCGGTCGTCGCCGCTGGCCTCGCCGGTTCCCATGAGGGCCACGCCCATCTCGCTCATCACCGTGCGCACGTCGGCGAAGTCCAGGTTTATCAAGCCCGGTGTGATGATCAAATCGCTGATGCCCCTTACCGCGTAGAGCAGCACTTCGTCGGCCTTCTTGAGCATGTCCGCGAAGCGGGCGTTCTTGGGAGCCAGGCTGCGCAGGCGGATGTTGGGAATCACGATCAAGGTGTCAACCACCTTCTTGAGTTCCTCCACCCCTTGCTCGGCCTGCTTCAGGCGGCGCTTGCCCTCGAAGTCGAAGGGCTTGGTGACCACGGCCACGGTGAGCGCGCCCACTTCCTTGGCCACCTCGGCGATGACCGGGGCCCCGCCGGTGCCGGTGCCGCCGCCCAGGCCGGCGGTGACAAAGACCATGTCGCTGCCGGTGAGCAGCTCCTTGATCTTGTCCCGGTCTTCCAAGGCGGCCTGGCGGCCCACCTCGGGATCGGCCCCGGCGCCCAGCCCCCGGGTGAGGTTGTGCCCCAGCTGCAAATGCACCCTGGCCTTGCTGTGCTCCAGGGCCTGCAGGTCCGTGTTGGCGGCGATGAACTCCACCCCCTTGAGACCAGCCGTAATCATGTTGTTAAGGGCGTTGTTACCGCCGCCTCCGACTCCCACCACGCGCAACTTGGCGTTGGCGTCGAGGTTGTCAACCATCTGGATTTCCATGCTCATAGCAACCTCCCCCGTGAGGTTTTCAGATGACTTCCTTGAACCATTTGCGCATACGCTTGGTGATCCGGTTAAAGATCTTCTGGTCGCGTATGCGGAACTTTTCCTCGTCGCGGTTGCGCGCTCCGTAGAGCAGCAGGCCCACCGCAGTGGCGTACATTGGGTTGTTGACCACGTCGCTCAGGCCGCCCACGCCCTGGGGATACCCCAGGCGGGCGGGCATGTTGAATATCTGCTCGGCCATCTCCTCCATGCCCTCGACCAGCGAGGAGCCGCCGGTGACCACCACCCCTCCGGCCAAGGCCGTTCCCGGGTAGTTTTCCGCTATTTCCCTCTGGGCCAGGATGAGTATCTCCTCCACCCGGGCCTCCAGAATCTCGGCCAAAATGGCCCGGCTCACCTTCTGGGGCGAACGGCCGCCCACCCCTTCCACCAACACTGCGTCGTCGCGGCCGGCCAGAGAGCTAAGGCAGCAGCCGTAGTTGCGTTTCAGCTTCTCCGCCGCGGCCACCGGAGTCCTGAGCCCCATGGCCAGGTCGGTGGTCAGGTTGTTGCCGCCCAGGGCCACCCCGCCGGTGTGCTTGATGGCCTGGCCGGAGAACAGGGCCAAATCGGTGGTTCCGCCGCCGAAATCCACCAGGATCACCCCCAGGTCGCGCTCTTCGGCGGTGAGCACCGCCTCGGAGCTGGCCAGGGACTGCAAAACTATGTCGCCCACGTCCAGGCCGGCGGAGTTGCAGCACTTGATGAGGTTATGCACGCTGGCCACCGCCCCGGTGACCAGATGGACGTCGGCCTCCAAGCGCAGGCCGCTCATGCCCACCGGGTCGGTGATGCCGCCCCGGCCGTCCAGGATGTATTGCTGGGGCAGGATGTGGATCACCTCGCGGTCGGTGGGTATGGCCACCGCCCGGGCGTTGTCCACCACCCGCTCCTTGTCCCGGGCGGTCACCTCGCTGCCCTTCACCGCCACCACCCCATGGGAGTTGAATCCCTTGACGTGCCCCCCGGCGATGCCGGTGTTGACCGAGGTGATCTCCACCCCGCTCATGAGCTCGGCTTCTTCCACCGCCTTTTTGATGCTGGCCACCGTGGTCTCGATGTTGACCACCACGCCCTTGCGCAGGCCCTCGGAGGGGTGGCTGCCCATGCCCAGGACTTCAACCTGCTCGTCCTGCACCTCGCCCACCACCGCGCAGATCTTGGTGGTGCCGATGTCCAGGCCCACGATTATTTCGCCGCCCTTTTTCATGCCTTCTCCCGGCTCAGGCGAACCACCACGCGCCGCCAAGATTCCAAATCGATGAGGCTGGCCCGCCCCAGTTCCCCCCGCCGGACCAGATCGCCGCGCACCTGCTCCAGGCGGGCCAGTCGGCGGGTAAAATTCTTGAAACCCAGGCGGACCACCGGGGCCATGTCGTTGAACACCAGGCACAGGCCCCATATCCGGTCCAAATGCACCTCGGCCAGGCGGCCCCCCGGGGCCAGATCGGCCGGGGGCAAGGCGGCCAGCAGTTGGCGGGCCGCCTCCAGCAGCCCCGCCAACTCGTCATCGGGCTGGGCCAGGTCGGCCCGGCTCAGGCCGGTGATCACCGGCAGGTCGGGCAGAGCCCGCCGCCGGTGCACGGAAATGGGCCGAAGCTCATGGTCCAGGTAGAACAGCTGGCCCTCCACCAGGGCCAAGACCATGGGGCGGTGCTCGGTGACCTGGATGAGCACCGTGTCCGGCAGGTGGCGGCTCACCTGGACGCTCTGCACCCAGGGCAGAGAGGCCACCCGGGCGGCGATCTTGCCCACGGGCAGGGCCAGGAGGTTGCTGTCGCTGCCCACCTCCGCCGCGCTGAGTATATCCAGGCGGCTGAGGTGATCGGTGCCCTGCACCTCGGCCCGCTGCACGGCCAGGGCCCGGCTGGTGGAGAGCAGGCCCCACCCGCCCAGGAGCGCCGCGCTCACCAGGACAAACAGGCACCCCGCCCAGAGCGCCCGGCGGGCCAAGCCCTTGGCCGCGGCGGGCAGAGGCCTGGCCTCCTTGACCGCCGGGGCGCGCTTTGCCACCCGCTGGGCGGCCAGGCTGGCCTTCACCGCCGGCTTGGCCAGGCCCTCGCGGCGGGGACGCCGTTTTTTGTCCTGGCGTCTAAACACCCACCACCTCCACCTCGGGCTCCAGGCGCACGCTGAAAGCGTCCATGACCTTTAGCACCACCGTGTTGATAAGGTTGAGGATGTCGGCGGCGCTGGCCCCGCCCCGGTTCTCGATGAAATTGGCATGCACCCGGCTGATAACAGCCCCGCCCACGGCCAGGCCCTTTAGCCCCGCCGCCTCGATGAGCCGCCCGGCGTGGTCTCCCGGCGGATTCTTGAACACGCTGCCCGCGGTGCGCGCGGCCAGGGGCTGGCGCAGGCGTCTGAGTTCCAGCAGGGCCTTGCGCCGCCGCTCCACCTCCGCGGGCATGGTGGCCCGCAGCACCAAACGGGCCCCCAGCACCAAAGAGCCCACCGGCAGGACGCGGCGGCGGTAGCCGGCTGGCAACTCCTTGCCGGCGGCCTCGCGTATTTGTCCGCCGGGCAAGAGCAGGGTGACCGCCGAGGTGAGATCGGCCATGTCCCCGCCGTGGGCCCCGGCGTTGGTGGTCACCGCCCCGCCCACGGAGGCGGGTATGCCCGCGGCCCACTCCAGGCCGGCCAATCCCCGGCGGGCGGCCAGGCGCACCGCCCCTGGCAGGGGGGATCCGCCTCCGGCCAGGAGGGTGTCGCCCTCCAGGGCCAGCTTGCCCAACTCTCCGCCCAGGCGGATCATCACCCCGGGATAGCCGGCGTCGCCCACCAGCAGGTTGGAGCCCCGGCCCAGGGCCTTGTAGGGAACCCCCGCCCGAGCGCAGGCGCTCACCAGCCAAGCCGCCTCGGCCGCGCTGTTCACCCGGGCCAGGCACCAAGCCGGGCCGCCCACGCCCCAGGTGGTGTGGCGGCTCATGGGCTCGTCGAAGCGGGCCCGGGGGCCCAGCCTGCCCTGGATCAGCTCTTTAAGCTCAACCAGCATGGCTCTCCACCAGTTCCTCGCCCAGGCGCCACACGTCGCCCGCGCCCATGGTCAACAACACGTCGCCGGGCCCCAGCAGCTTGGCCAGCCTGCCCGCCGCCACCTGGCGGCTGCCCGCGTACTCCACCGAGCGGTGGCCGTGGGCCCGGATGGCCTCGGCCATGCCCGCCGCGCTCACCGAGGGGTCCTCGGGCTCGCCGGCGGCGTAGATGTCCAGCACCAAAAGTTCGTCGGCCCCGTAGAAGGCGGTGGTGAACTCCTCGAAAAGGTCCCGGGAGCGGCTGTAGCGGTGGGGCTGGAAGGCCACCACCAGGCGCCGGTCGGGCCAGCACTCCCGGGCCGCGGCCAGGGTGGCCTTGATCTCGGTGGGGTGGTGGCCGTAGTCGTCCACCACCAGGGCCCCGCCGGGCGTCCGGCCCTTGGCCTCGAAGCGCCGGCCCACTCCCTCGAAGCGCCCCAGGGCGCTGCGCGCCGCCTCCAGGTCCACCCCCAACTCCAGGGCCACGGCCAGGGCGGCCAGGGCGTTCTGCACGTTGTGCCGCCCGGGCAAGGGCAGTTCCACGGCGCCGGCGGCCTCGCCCCTTATGTACAGGGCGAAACGGACGCCCATGCCGGCGGGGCGCAAATCCCGGGCCTGAAAATCGGCCTGAGAGGAGATCCCGTAGGTGATGGTGCGCTTGTTCACCCGGGGGATGAGCCCGGTGAGGCGCTCGTCGTCCAGGCACAAGACGGCCGCGCCATAGAAGGGCACCTTGTTCATGAACTCCACGAAGGCCTCGTCCAGGGCCTGGTCCGAGCCGTAGTGCTCCATGTGCTCGCGGTCCACGTTGGTGACCACCACCACCACCGGGCTCAGGCGAGTGAAGGAGCCGTCGCTCTCGTCTGCCTCGGCCACCAGGAACTCGCCAGAACCCAGGCGGGCGTTGCTGCCCAGGGCGGCCAGCTTGCCGCCCACCACCACCGTGGGGTCCAGGCCGCCGGCGGCCAGGAGAGTGGCCACCAGGGAGGTGCAGGTGGTCTTGCCGTGGGCTCCGGCCACCGCCACCCCGTACTTCAGGCGCATCAGCTCGGAGAGCATCTCGGCCCGGGGAATCACCGGGATCAGGCGCTCCCGGGCCCCTTGCACCTCGGGGTTGTCTTCGAACACCGCCGAGGAGACCACCACCACGTCGGCCCCCTCCACGTGGTCGCGGTGATGGCCCACTTCCACCCGGGCCCCCAAGGCGGCCAGGCGGCGGGTGGTGCCGCTCTCGCGCAGGTCGCTGCCGCTCACCTGGTGGCCAAGGTTGATGAGCACCTCGGCGATGCCGCTCATGCCGATGCCCCCGATTCCCACGAAATGGATGCGCTGGTGCCTCTGATACATCAGGCCGCCTCCTTCATGAGTTCCAGGCAATGGGCCGCGATCTCCCGGGCCGCCTGGGGCCGGGCCATGCGGCGGGCGGCCCCCTCCATGGCCCGGCGCTGGGCCGCGTCGTCCATAAACTCGGTGATGGTTTGCGCCACCAGCTGGGGGGTAAGCTCCGCGTCCAGGATGAACCGGGCCGCGCCGGCCTCCACCAGGGCCTGGGCGTTGAGGCGCTGATGATCGCCGGCCGCGTAGGGATAAGGCACGCAGACCATGGCCCGGCCCGTGGCCAGGCCCTCGGTCACCGTGCCCGCCCCGGAGCGGCACAGCACCAGGTGGGCCCGGCCGTAGCACTCCCCCACCCGCTCGAAGAAGGGGGCCACCTGGGCGGCGAAGTCTGCCTGTTGGTAAGCCTCTCGCACCCAGTCCGCGTCGGCCTCGCCGGTCTGGTGAATGAAAAACAGCTGATCCTTGCGCCCGGCCAGAGGCTCCAGGGCCCCGGTCACCGCCTGGTTCAGGCTGCGGGCTCCCTGGCTGCCGCCCAGCACCAGCACGGTGAAACGCTGGTCCGGCTCTTCCCGCTTGACCTGCCCGGCCTGCTCCAGCACCTCCGGGCGCACCGGGTTGCCGCTCATGACGCTCTTGCCGGCGGGGAAGTGCTTGCTCGCGGCGGCAAAGGCCACGAAGGCAACCGTGGCCAACCGCCCCAAAATCCGGTTGGTCAGCCCGGGCAGGGCGTTCTGCTCCTGCACCGCCAGAGGCACCCGGCACAACCAGGCGGCCAGGCCCAGGGGCAGGGCGGCATAGCCCCCCACCGCCAACACCAGGCCGGGGCGGCGGCGGCGGATGAGCCCCATGGCCCTGAGCACCGCGCCGGGCACCACGGCCAGGGCGGCCAGGCGCGACACCAATCCCTTGCCCCGGAAGGCCTTGGCCGGCAGCACCTCCTGGTCGTAGCCCGCCTGGGCCAGCACCCGGCTCTCCAGGGGCCGGCCGGCGTTGACAAAGGCCAGCGACAGGCCGGGGCGCGCCCGCAGCAATTCGGTGGCCACGGCCATGCCCGGGAACAGGTGGCCTCCGGTGCCGCCGCCGGCTATGAGCACCGCCGCGCTCAAGCTTTCCTCCCGCTGCCCGCCGCCACGCTGAGCAATATGCCCACGCAGGCGAAGTTCACCAGCAGCGAACTGCCGCCGTAGCTGATGAAGGGCATGGTCAGTCCCTTGGTAGGCAAGAGCCCCATGACCACCCCGGCGTTGATGAAGGCCTGCAAACCGATGATCAGGGTGGCCCCCATGGCCAGGTAGGTCCCGAAAAGCTCCCGCGCCTCCAGGGCGATCTTCACCCCCCGGATCACCAGCAGCAAGAACAGGCCCAGCACCAAGAGCACGCCCCACAAGCCCAGTTCCTCGCCCAGCACGCTGAAGATGAAGTCGGTATGGGGCTCGGGCAGGTAGAACAACTTCTGCTGGCCAGCCCCCAGGCCGGCCCCCCACAGACCGCCGGAACCCAGGGCGTAGAAACTGTGGATGATCTGGAAGCCCGCCCCGCCCGCGTCATTCCAGGGGTTCAAGAAGGCCAGGATGCGCTTGAAGCGCCAGGGGTAGTGCACCACCATCACCCAGACCATGGGCGAAACCAGGGCCAGCAGGCCCAGCAGATAGCTGAAGCGGGCCCCGGCCACGAAGAGCATGAGGCTGGCCAGGCAGAACAGGATCACGCTCATGCCCAGGTCCGGCTCCATGGCCACCGGCACGATGAGCAGGAAAGTCACTCCCAGATGGGGCAGCAGGCCCCGGGTGAAGCTCTTGATCTGCTCCTGGTGGCGGGACAGGGAATAGGCCAGATAGAGCACCAGGGCCAGCTTGGCCAGCTCGGCCGGTTGCAGGGACAGGGGCCCCAGGCGCAGCCAGCGCACCGCGCCGCCGGCCATGTGTCCCACGCCGGGCACCAGCAGCAGCAGCAGGGCGGCCAGCACCCCCAGCAGCAGGGGGTAGGTGAAGCGCGCCAGGCGGCGGTAATCCATGAGGGCCAGAATCCCCATGGCCACGATGCCGGCGGTGACGTGCAGCAGTTGGGACTTGAAGAAATAGGCCCCGTCACTGTAGCGCTGGGCGGCCAAGGCGCTGCCCGCCGAGTAGACCATCACCAGGCCCACCCCGGCCAGGGCCAGGGCGGACAAAAGCAGCCAGGGGTCTCCCACCCGGGAGGCGGCCTGAACCGTGGGGCTGGGGGCGTTCAGCACTGCTTCAGCCATGCATCACCTCCCGCGCCAGAGATTGAAAATGCTCGCCCCGCTGGGCGTAGCCCGAATAGGCGTCGAAGCTGGCGCAGCCGGGGCTCAGAAGCACCGCCTGGCCGGGAGCCGCCGACCGGGCGGCCGTCATCACCGCCGCCGCCAGATCCGGGACCACCTCGCTGGGGGCGAAATCCGCCACCTGGGCCAGGATGGCGGGCCCGGCCTCGCCGAAGCAGATCACCCGCGCCACCTTGTCCTTGAGCAGCGGCCCCAGGTCGGCAAAGCGGCCGTCCTTGTCCCTGCCCCCCAACAGCAGCACCACCGGCATCTCCAGGGCGCCCAGGGCGGCGGCCACCGCCCCCACGTTGGTGCCCTTGCTGTCGTCGTAAAAGCTCACCCCGTCCTTCTCACCCACCAGGGCCAGGCGGTGCCCCAGGGCCTGGTAGGCCTCCAGGGCCGCGCCCATGGCCTCGGTCCCGGCCCCGCAGGCCAGGGCGGTCAGGCAGGCAGCCAGGCAGTTGAGCCGGTTGAAGCCGATGGCCAGGTGCCCCTGGGGCAGGGACAGGCGCAGGGACTCTTGACCCGCGTCCAGCACCAGCTCGCCGTCTTCCAGCCAACCGCCGGGGCGCTGTGGCCCGGCCGCGCCGTAGCCCCACACCTGGGCCGGGGCCTGGATGCGCCGGGACCAAACCTCGGGGTCGTCGGCGCACAGCACCGCTACGTCGCCGCCGGTTTGGTTCTTGAGCAGGCCCATCTTGCTCTCGGCGTAGGCCGCGAAGCCGGGGTAGCGGTCCAGGTGGTCCGGGGTGATGTTTAGCACCACCCCCACCCGGGGACGCAGCCGCGCCATGGTGTCGGTCTGGAAGGAACTGACCTCGGCCACCATCCAGTCGGCCTGGCCGCTCTCGGGGGCCATGTCGCACACCGGGCGGCCCAGGTTGCCGCCCACCAGGGTCTTGAACCCGGCCTGGGCCAGGATGCCGCCTACCAGGGTGGTCACGGTGCTCTTGCCGTTGGTGCCGGTGATCATCACCGTGGGGCAGCGAGTAAAACGCCAGCCCAGTTCCAACTCGCCGATCACCTCGGCCCCGGCGGCGCGGGCCCGGGCCACCTCGGGCAGGCGGTGGTCCACCCCGGGGCTCAGGACGATGATCTGGGCCCAGGCGAAGTCTTCGCCGCGGTGGCCGCCCAGGGACAGGCGCACCCCGGCCGAGGCCAGATCTTCGGCCGCCGGGGGGGCGGGGTGGCGGTCGGTGGCCCGCACCGTAGCGCCCTTGGACAGGCACAGCAGGGCCGCCGCCCGGCCGCTCACGCCCAGGCCCACCACCAAAACCTTTTTGCCCCGTAGCTCCACCGTCACCTCAGCTTCAAAGTGCTTATGGCCACCAGGGCCAGCATCACGGCTATGATCCAGAAACGCACGATCACCTTGGGCTCGGCCCAGCCCTTGAGTTCAAAGTGATGGTGCAAGGGAGCCATGCGGAAGATGCGCTTGCCGCCGCTCATCTTGAAAAAGCCCACCTGCAAAATGACGCTAAGGGCCTCCACCACGAACAGGCCGCCCACCAGGGCCAGAAGGATCTCGTGCTTGGTGCACACCGCCGTGACCCCCAAAGCCCCGCCCAAGGACAACGAGCCGGTGTCGCCCATGAAGACTTGAGCGGGGTAGGCGTTGTACCAAAGGAAGCCCATCACCGCGCCCACCACCGCGCCGCAGAACACGGCCAGTTCGCCCGCCCCCTGCACGTAAAGAATCTGCAGGTAACTGGCGGTTTTCGCGTTGCCGGTGAGGTAGCTCAAAACCAAGTAGGTGCCGGCGGCGATGAGCACCGGCCCGGCGGCCAGGCCGTCCAGGCCGTCGGTGAGGTTAACCGCGTTGGCGGTCCCCACCAGGATGAGCATGGCCAGGGGTATGTAGCCCCAGCCCAGGTCCGGCAACACCAGCTTGAAAAAGGGCACGGAAAGCTTGGTGCTGTAGCCGGGGTGCAGGTACAGGGCCAGGGCAGCGCCCAGGGCCACCAGGGCCAGGAGCAGGAACTTGCTGCGGGCCCTCAGGCCGCCCTCGCTGGCCTTGCTCACCTTTTTCAGGTAGTCGTCGGCGAATCCGATGAGGCCGTAACATAAGGTCACCCCCATGGCCACCCAAAGGTAGAAGTTGCCCAGGTCTCCCCACAGCAGCAGGGAGACGGTCATGGCGAACAGGATCAGCACCCCGCCCATGGTGGGGGTGCCCGCCTTGGCCTTGTGGCTCTGGGGCCCCAACTCGCGGATGTACTGGCCCACCTGCAGCTCTTGCAGCTTGCGGATGACCCAGGGGCCCATGAGCCAGGCGATCATCAGGGCGGTCACCGCCGCATAGATGGTGCGGAAGGTGATATAGCGAAATACGTTCAAGGCCCCAAAGTAGTCGGCCAGGGGATACAGGAGGTGGTACAGCATTAGTGCGCCCCCCCTTGTCCGCCGCCGATGCGGGCCACCACCCGCTCCATGGCCATGGAGCGCGATCCCTTTACCAGGACCAGGTCCCGGGTGTCCAACAGTTGCGTAATCTCCTCCAGAAGCTCATCCATGACCGCGAAGATCAGGGTCTGCTCGGGAGACATGCCGCCCTCCCGGGCTCCCTGGGCCACCTGCTCGGCGTGCCGGCCCAGAGCCACCACCAGGCGGCACCCGGCCTGGGCCGCCAGGAGGCCTGTTTGACGATGCAGCTCGGCGGCGTAGTCGCCCAGTTCCTTCATGTCGCCCAGAATAAGCACCAGGGGACGGCCCTGGGCCAGGGAAACGGCGGCGCTCAGGCCGCAGGCCACCGAGGCCGGGTTGGCGTTGTAGGTGTCGTCCACCACCGCCGGGCCGCCGGGCGCTCCGGCCAGGGCCAGGCGGCCGGCCACCGGGGTGAAGGACTCCAGACCGGCGGCCACCGCGTCGGCCCCCTGCCCCAAGGACCATGCCGTGGCCGCGGCGGCCAGGGCGTTCATCACGTTGTGGCGGCCCGGCGCGGCCAGGCGCACCCGCAGCGTCTCTCCGGCCAGATCCAATACAAAGGTTTGCCCACCGCCCGCGGCTTTGATTTCCCCGGCCCGCACCTCGGCCATGGAGTCTATGCCGAAGCTCACCACCCGCCAGGGTAGGCTGGCCGCGTATGGGGCCAGGAAGGGATCGTCCAGGTTGACCACCGCCGTGGCCGCCGGGCTAAGGCCGTCGAACAGCTCGCCCTTGGCCGCCGCGATGGCCTCCAGGGAGCCCAGCATGCCAATGTGGGCCGGCCCCACGTTGGTGATGACTCCGGCCTCGGGCGCGGCGATCTCGGTGAGGCGGGCTATCTCGCCGGGGGCGTTCATGCCCATCTCCACCACGCAGGCGCTGTGGACCTCCCGGAGCCGCAGCAGGGTCAGGGGCAGGCCGATGAGATTGTTCAGGTTGCCCCTGGTGGCCAACACCCGGTGCCGCTGGCCCAGGATGGCCGCCAGCATTTCCTTGGTGGTGGTCTTGCCGTTGCTGCCGGTCACCGCCGCCACCAGGGCGCTGTGCTCCCGGCGCCAGGCCGCCGCCAGTTGGCCCAGGGCGGTCAGGGTGTCCTCCACCTCCAGGAGGCAATGGCCGTTGCCCGAAGGAGGCTGGGCGTCGCGGAGCACCAGGGCTGCGGCCGCGCCGGCCTCGAAGGCCCGGTCCAGGAAATCGTGGCCGTCGAAGTTGGGGCCGCTCAGGGCCACGAAAAGCTCGCCCGGTTGCAGGCTGCGCGAGTCGGTGCTCACTCCGGTGAAGGGCAGCACCGGGCACTCTCCCCGGGCATCGGCCCCGGTGGCCTGGAGCACGAAGGCGGCGTCAAGAACCGGCATGGCCCGCCTCCCCGGCGCCCCGGCGGGCCAGTGCCGCCGCCGCCTGCTCGCGGTCGTCGAAGTGCCGCCTGGTCTGGCCCACGATCTGGTAGTCCTCGTGGCCCTTGCCGGCGATGAGCACCACGTCCTCGGGCCCGGCGGCGTCTATGGCCAGGGCGATGGCCGTGGCCCGGTCCGGCTCGCACAGATAGGCCGGACCCTCGCCGCCCAAGGCGCTCACCCGGCACGCCCCGGCGATTCCCAGCCCCGGCTCCACCATGGCCATGATGGCCTGGGGGTCCTCGGAACGGGGATTGTCGCTGGTCAGCACCGCCAAGTCGGCCCCGGCGCCCACCGCCTGGCCCATGAGGGGGCGCTTGCCCTGGTCGCGGTCCCCTCCGGCCCCGAACACGCAGATGAGCCTGCCGGGGGTCAGGGGCCTGAGCGCCAGCAGTACGCTGGCCAAGGCCTGGTCGCTGTGGGCGTAGTCCACCAAAACCGTGGGGCCGCCGGGGACGCCCGCCACCGGCTGCAAGCGGCCGGGCACGCCCTTCACCGAGGCCAGGGCCCGCTGTATCTGCTCGGGCTCGAAGTCCAGGGCCAGTCCCACCGCCGTGGCGGCCAGGGCGTTTTGCAGGTTGTAGGGGCCCACCAAGGGAGTGGCCAGATCGAAGGACCCGGCGGGCCAGCGCACCCGGCAGCGGCTCCCCCTCAGGCTCATTTGAGGAGCTTCCCCGCGCACCCGGGCCGCCGGGCTGAAGCCGTAGGTCAGGGTGCGCAGATGCAGGCCGGTGGTCTCGCCGGCCAAATGGGAGCCCTTGGGGTCGTCGGCGCAGATAACCGCCGCCGGGTCCTTGCCCGCGCGCTTGGCCTGGGGCAGAAGCTGGCTGAACAGGCGGCGTTTGGCCTGGAAGTAGGCCGCCATGTCGCCGTGGTAGTCCAGGTGGTCCCGGGAGAGGTTGGTGAACACCGCCGCGTCGAAGCGGCAGCCGTCCACCCGGTGCTGCTGAAGGGCGTGGCTGCTAACCTCCATGGCCACGCCCTTGACCCCGGCGGCGTGCATCTCGGCCAGGGCCGCTTGCAACTCCACCGACTCGGGGGTGGTCATGGCCGAGGCCCGGCGCTTGCCGGGATAGCGCTGCTCCACGGTGCCAACCAGCCCGGCCGGGCCCCGCTGGGACAACAGGGCCTCCACCAGGTAGCTCACCGTGGTCTTGCCGTTGGTGCCGGTGATGCCCACCAGGGTGAGGTGGCGGCTGGGCCTGCCGTGGAAACGGCTGGCCATCAGGGCCAGGGCCAGGCGGCTGTCGGGCACCTGGATCTGCACCAGGGGTGAATCCACGGGGCGCTCCACCACCGCGGCCAGGGCTCCCCGCTGGGCGGCCATGGCCAGGTAGGCATGGCCGTCGGAGGCCACTCCGCCCAGGGCGGCGAACACATCGCCGGGCCCCACTTGCCGCGAATCGTAGGCCAGGCCGCGCACCTCGTCCCGGGGCAGCTCGCCTCCATGCACCGCCACCACATCCAGGCCCTTTATCAGCTCGGCCAAACGCATCATGCGCCTCCCCTGGTGGGAGGGGTCAGGCTGACCTTCAGCCCACGCTCCCGCTGGAGCTTGGAGCCGGGAGCCGGATTTTGGCCGCTGACCCGCCCCCAGCCCGAGGCCCGCACCGCCAGGCCCTGCACGCCGGCCAAAGCCAGCACCTGGCGCAGGGTCAGGCCGGTGAGGTCCGGGGTCAATCCCTTGGCCAAGGCCTTGGCCGGAGCCAGGCTGGAGACGGCCGGCGCGGCGGACGGGGCCGGGGCTTGCACCTTGATCAGCGGCGGCTGGCTGGGAGCGCGGTGCACCCCCAGGGTCTTGAGGGCGGCCCGGGCCATGGCCGCCCAGGCGGGCCCGGCCACGGTGCTGCCGTAGTGGCGGCCCTTGGGGGTGTCGATGACCACCAGGATCACCACCTGGGGGTCGTCGGCGGGCAGATAGCCCACGAAGCTGGACATGTATTCGCTGTGGGAATAGCCGCCTTCGGGGCTCGGTTTCTGGGAGGTGCCGGTCTTGCCGGCCACCTTGAAGGGAGGCACCTGTATATTCGCCCCGGTGCCGCCGGGCTCGGTGACCGTCTTCATCATCTCGCCCAGCAGGCGGGCCTCGGCGGCGCCCAGGGCCCGGCGCACGGCCTGGGGCTGAGTCTCGGCCACCAGGGTGCCGGAGTTGTCCACCAAGGCCTTGACCACATAGGGCCGCATCAAGACGCCGCCGTTGGCGATGGCCCCCACTGCGGCGGCCAGTTGCAGGGGGGTGGCGGCCACCCCCTGGCCAAAGGCGATGTTGGCCAGGTCCAGGGGCTTCCAACTGTTCGCCAGCCGCAGGATGCCCCGCGACTCGCCGGGCAGGTCCACCCCGGTGGCCTGGCCGAAGCCAAAGGCCTTGAGGGTGGCGTGGAGTTTTTTTGGCCCCAACTCCAAGGCAACCTTGGCCGAGCCGATGTTGGAGGAGAACTTGACGATCTCGCCCAAGTTCAGCTTGCCGTGGGGGTGGGTGTCGTGGATGGTGCGGCCCCCCAGCCGCCAGGAGCCATCCTCGCAGTCAAAACGCTGGTCCAGGGTTAGCTGGCCCGAGGCCAAGGCCGCTGCGGCCAAAAACAGCTTGAAGGTGCTGCCCGGCTCGTAGGGATCGGTGACGCAGCGGTTGCGGTAGGTGTCCCGGGGGTAGTCCTGGTACACGTTGGGGTTGAAGGCGGGCAGCGAGGCCATGGCCAGCACCTCGCCGGTGGCCGGGCTCAGGATCACCGCCTGGCCCCCCGCCGCCGACCAGCGCTTCACCGCCCCCGCCAAAATCTTCTCCACCTGGTACTGCAGGGCCTTGTCGATGGTCAGAATGAGATTGCGCCCCGGGGGCGTCTGCCCGGCGGCGCTCCCCGAAAGCCGGAAGGTGCGGCCCAGGGCGTCCCGGGCGCGGGTGACGGTGTGGCCCTTGCCCCTCAGCAGCTCGTCGTATTGCCGCTCCAGGCCCTCCAGGCCCTTGGCGTCCAGGCCGGCGAAGCCCACCAGATGGCAGGCCAGGTTGGTGTAGGGATAAAAACGGCGCGGCTCCTTGAGCAAGCCCACCGAGGCCAAATCCAGGGACTTGACCGCCACGGCCTGCTCCGGGTCCACCCGGCGCTGGAGCCACACGAACTGGCGCTTGCCGGTGAGCCTCTGGATCACCGGCTTGGACTTAAGGCCCAGGGCATGGGCCAAACGGCGGCCTTCCGCAGTGGGGTTTTCCACCGCCACCGGCCGGGCGTAGACGCTCTCGGTCTCCAGGCTGAGGGCCAACTCCACTTGGTTGCGGTCGTAGATGATGCCCCGGCTGGGAGCGATCTCCACTTCCCTCAGAATCTCCCGCTGGGCCCGTTGGGTAAGATAGTTCCGCTCGATGAGCTGCAAATCCACCGCCCGGCCGGCGAGCAGGGCGAAGATCAGGACAAAGGTCCCGCCCAGCATCCACAGCCGCACCCGCACCCAACGGCGGAAGTCCTTGGGTTGGCGGGGGCTCATGGCAACACCCTCACCCTCTCCGGCGGAGCCGGGGCCAGCCCCAGCCGGCCGCCGGCCCGCTCCAGCCGTTCGGGGGAGCGCAGGTTGTTCAGCTCCACCCTGAGGCGGCGGCCCATCTCCACCAGTTCCGCCTGGTTTTGCCTGGCCTGGCTGACCTGGTAGGAAATGCTCAGGCCCCTGACCCCGGTGTAGAGATAAAACAGGGCGCAGGTGGTTACCAGGCACAGGACGATGAGGCCTTGGCGCAGGCTGATGACCGCCCGCCCCGGGTTGAAGGCCGGGCGGCGGTTGGCGGCTCGTACGCTCACGTTCATGCCGCCGCCTCCGTGCGCACCGCCGCCCGCAGGCGGGCCGAGCGGGCCCGGGGGTTGTCCGCCACTTCCTCTTGGCTGGGGCGGCCCAGCTTGCCCAGGGGCTTGAACAGGGGCTTCAAGCCGCAGGCGCACATGGGTAGGTCCGGAGGGCAAGTGCAGGGATTGGCCCAGGCGGCCACGGCCCTTTTCACCCGGCGGTCCTCCAGGCTGTGATAGCTGAGTACGGCCAGGCGGCCTCCCGGATTAAGCAGGCGGGGAGCCTGCTCCAAAAAGCGCTCCAGCATGCCCAACTCGTCGTTCACCGCCAGCCTGAGGGCCTGGAACACCTTGGTGGCCGGGTGCAGGCGGCGCTTGCGGCGTTCGGCCATGGGCATGGCCTGCTCCACCACTTGGGCCAGGCGGCCGGTGGTGGCGATGGGCTGGGCCTGGCGCTGCTTCACCACCGCCCGGGCCATGCGCCGGGCCAGGGGCTCCTCGCCTAGGCGCTTGAACAGGCCGGCCAGCTCTGCCTCGTCCAGAGTGCCCACCAGATCGGCCGCGCTGGGGCCCTGGGCGCCCATGCGCATGTCCAGGGGTTCGTCGCGGCGGAAGGAAAAGCCCCGGCCGTCCTCGTCCAACTGCATGGAACTGAGCCCCAGGTCCAGGAGCACGCCGTCGGCCAGGCCCGCTCCCAAGGCGCTCAGTTCCTGCTCCATGTTGTCGAAGGTTGCCTGCACCAGATTTATCCGCCCGCTGAATTTTTTGAGCCGCCGCCCGGCCAACTCCAAGGCCCGGGGGTCGCGGTCCAAGCCCAGCAAACGCCCATCGGGCGCGCTGGCCTTCAGGACCGAAGCGGCGTGTCCGCCGGCGCCCAGGGTGCCGTCCACATACAGCCCCCCCAGTCGCGGAGCCAGAACCTCCAGCACCTCGGCCAGCATCACCGGCCGATGGTGGAGATCCATGGCCTAAATCCCCAGTTCGGCCATGAAGGAACTGAGGTCGCCGAAATTCTCTTGAATGCGGTTGCGCTCCTCGTACCAGCGGTCCTTGTTCCAGAGCTCGAAGTTGCTCTGCATGCCCACCAGCAGCACTTGGCCGTCCAGGCCGGCCAGCTCGCGCAGGGGAGGAGGTACGAGAACGCGTCCCTGCTTGTCCAGGGTGCAATCGGTGGCGCCGCTGATAAAGTAGCGGCGGAAGGCCAGCACGCGGGGGTCCACCTGGGACTGGCGGCCGATTTTGTCGGCTATGATCCGCCATTCCTCGTAGGGGTAGGCCACCAAGCAACGGTCGCTGGTGGTCACCACCACCCGCTCGTCGCCGTGCTTTTGTTTAAGCACGTCGCGGAAGCGGGCGGGGACAGCCACGCGGCCCTTGGCGTCGATGTTATGTGCCGACCAACCCGTGAACACCTTGACTCCTAATCCGGAGGGGGTTAACCCACCGTTCCCCACTATTACCCACTTGCAACCACAATAACCAAGCTATCGGGCGCATGTCAAGAAACAAACAAGGAAAATCTGACTTTTTACCCGCCGGGGCAAGGCCCGCTGGCTGTCACCGCCACAGCCCGGAAAATGCCAACGCCCGGAAGCCATGACCCCTGCTTTTGCCTTTATTCATGGGCTAAAATAAAATCCGCCCCTGATCGGGCCCAGGCGGGATATTTTGGGCGTCAGAAACCTCCCCGGGTGGAGCCCGGCCCAGGGTGGTAAACAGTGGGGGGATCACCCCAGGCCAGCATCCTGGGGGCCTCTCGCGGCCATGACCGGCGAGGCCCGAGCCTTCACCTGCGAGGCGCTGGCAAAGCAGGGCCGTGAAGACAGGACTTTTTTACAACAATGCATATTGACGCCCCATAATTCGTGGTGCTATTCTGCTCATGCTTTAAGTATGCGGTGGCATACGTTTTTATGGCGGCGGCGAGCATGAGTTTCCATAAGCCCGCCGAAAACGGGGCCCGGAGCGGTCTTAAAGCCAATGGCCTAAAGGCAATGGCGCCTTTCCAAGGTGGAAAGGCGATTGGGGATAAAGACAAACCTCAAAGGACCGAGGAGGAGGCATGGCCAAGAAACCTGCCACCAAAGCGGACATGATCGACAAGATCGCTAGTGAAGCCGCTATTTCCAAAGTCGCCGCCAAAAAGGCCCTGGAATCTCTCGTCGACTTCGCCGTAAAAGAGGTGAAGGTTGGACGTCCTTTCCGTGTGGCCGGCTTGGGCACCTTCCAGCAAAAGAAGAGCAAGGCGCGCAAGGGCGTGAACCCGGCCACGGGTGAGCCCATCAAGATTAAAGCCAGCAAGCGCATGGTCTTCAAGCCCAGCTCTGCGGTGAAGGCACTTCTGAACCCCAAAAAGAAGTAGTCCTTCTCCGGGCGGCAACGCCAAATGCGGCTCTCCGGCCGGGACGCCCCTGGCGCCGGGACCGGGCGAGCCAGGTTTCCAACCAGCCTGGGGTCATGTGACCCGAAGGCGTAGCTTCCCCATTCCGCCGGGTGGCGGATGTTGGGAGGAATGTGGTGCGCGCTGAAGCCAGCACCGCCCCCGCCTCAAGCGCGTGGGAGACGTTTTATCCGGGAACGCCAGGCAAGGCGCGATGAGCCCGGGGCTGGACATTATAACCGGGAGGCCTCTGACCTCCAGCGACGACGAACCGGTGCGCCAGGCCACCGAGGCCCGGCTGCTGTCTTTGGGATATTCCCCCCAAAATATACGCGTGGACGCCGCCTGGGCCCTGGGGCCGGAGCATGATTCCCTGCGGGTGCTGGCCGATTTGTTGGTCTATGGCGGGGAACGCCCCGCCCTGCTGTTGCGTTGCGCCCGCGGCTCACTGGTAACCCGGGAAAAGGAAACCCTGGCCTGCGCACGGCTGGTCGCCCCCAATTGGGCGCCCCTGGCCGTGGTCACCAATGGCGAAGACGCCGAGCTTCTGGACACCGCCAGCGGCGAGGTCTTGGCCCAGGGCTTGGCCGCCATCCCCGGCCCCAGCCAACTGGAGCGCATGCTGGCCCAATATCCGCCCCAAAGTCCCACCCCCCAACAGCTAACCCAGGCCGCCCGGGTCTATGCCGCCTATAGCGGCTTTCACTGCGAGGCCTACTGCCGCTAGCCCGGATATTATCGGGGCGTCATTTGCGCCTTTACCCGGCGCAGGGTCTTTTGCCCCCACGGGCAGGCCGAGCTGCATATGCCGCAGATGTGGCCCTGGTGAAAATGCATGAAGTGGGTTTTCTTGTAGGCGTCGCAGGCCGCCGGGTCCAGTATCTCCTCCCGGGCCAACCCCGGACGCCACACCCCGCCCTTTAGAGCCCCGGCCGGGCAGGCGCTCACGCATTCGGCGCAGGTGCCGCAATAGCTCTTTTCCACGGGCCGGTCCGGGGCCAGGGGCGCGTCGGTGAGCACCGTGCCCAGACGCAGCCAGGGCCCCAGGCGGCGGTTGATGAGCTGGCAGTTGTTGCCCACCCAGCCCAGGCCGGCCCGGGTGGCGGCGGTCTTGTGGGGGAAGTCGCCCCGGATGTTCACCGGATCGCTACGCACCGAGGCGGGCACCGCCCAGGCCTGGCGCCCCGCCCCGGCCAGCAGCTGTTGCAATCGGGCGCATATCCGGTTGAGGCGCTGGTTGGTGGCCTCGTAAAGATCGGTGTAGGTCTGGTTGGGGCCCTGGCGGATGGAGGTCATCACTTTGGGGTCCATGGCCAAGGCCAGGGACACCGCGCGGGGGAAATCCCCCAACTTGGCAGGCACCAAGCCCTCCAGGCCGGCCACTCCCCAGGCCGCCGCCCCCTCCTGCCGCAACACTCCATCCACTTTTTCGCGCAGGTCTTGGCTCCACTCCACCTTCAACCTCCCGGGACCGTGTGCTTTCATTGTAGCAGGACCGGCCCCACCCACCTTGACCGTCCCGAACCCCTGGGGTAGATTAGCCTTTTCTTGGGGAGCCCGCATCCATGGAGTTTGTGGAGTTTAGCGGCAGGCAGGCGGCCCAAAGGCCCGAAGCCCTGGATTTGGCCCAAGCCGCCCCCTGGGGACTGGGCTGGCCACCCAACCCGGAAGACCGGGTGCTGGCCGACCGGGAGTGGTCTTGGCTGGCCGCCTGGCGGCCCCTGGCCTTTGACAGCGAGGTGTTCGGCCTGGCCCTGGGGCAAGTGTCCACCCTGCTGCACCGCGACCCCTGGCCCGCGCCCCGATTCCTGGACCAGGGCACCGCCTTTTTGCGCCGCCTGGCCGATGACGCCCGCCAGGCCGGCCTGGCCGGGCTCTTTGCCCGGGTGGGGGAAAAGGATTTCCTGGCCGCCCAGGCCTTGGAAGCGGCCGGGGCCCGGCTCATGGACGCCAGCGTGGCATGGGAAGCCGAGCTTGGTGGACGTGAGCAAGCCCCCGCCCCGCCGGCGGGCTTGGTGGTGCGCCCGGCCCGGAAGAGCGACGCCCCGGCCCTGGCCGATTTGGCCGCCGGCGCCTTTTGCGACCTGGAGTCCTACGCCGACCGTTTTGCCCTGGACCCCCGTCTGCGCCCGGCCTGCGGGGAGCTTTACCGCCGCTGGATGGCCAACAGCCTGGGCGGAGGGCAGGCGGACATGGTGCTGACCCTGGCCGCCGGTGAGAAACCGGTGGGCTTCATCACCCTGCGGCGGCACCGGGGACAGGAGCCGGGCTGGGTGGTGCTCAACGCAGTATCCCCGGAAAACCGGGGCCATGGCCTGTATAATATGCTTTTGGCCCATGGCCTGGCCTGGTTGGCCGGGCAAGGCGCGTCCCATGCGCGGGTGCGCACCAAATTCAGCCAGCGCGCGGTCATCCGCGCCTGGAGCCGCCTGGGGGCCCGGCCCCTGGCCGGCGATTTCACCTTCCACCTTTGGTTGGACGAGCTATAGGAGCTTTTAGCATGGCGCGAGTATTGGTGACTGGGGGAGCCGGCTCCATCGGATCATATATCTGCGAAGTGCTGGTGCAGCGGGGCCACGAGGTAACCGCCCTGGACAACGGGCCCTCCCGCAAGGTGGAGCACCTGTTCGACTCCGGGCGCTTCAAGTTCGTGCAGGACTCGGTGCTTTCCAAGGACGTGGTGGAGCATCTGGTGGACCGGGCGGAGATCGTCATCCACTTGGCGGCCATCGCCGACCCCAAGCGCTACGTCACCGAGCCCTTGAACGTGCTCAACGTAAACCTCAAGGGCACCCTGTACCTGCTGGAGGCCGCGGCCCGTGGCGGCAAGAAGTTCGTCTTCGCCTCCACCAGCGAGGTGTTGGGCCGCAACCCCAACGTGCCCTGGGACGAAGACGCCGACCGGGTGCTGGGGCCGCCCTCCATCAACCGCTGGTGCTACTCCACCGGCAAGGCCCTGGTGGAGCACTACCTCTACGCCTACGGCCAGCAGGAAAATCTGCCCTTTGTCATCATGCGCTTCTTCAACGTCTACGGCCCCCGCTGCGACGACCTGGGCCAGGGCCGGGTGATCCCCATCTTCCTGGAGCGCTTTTTGAGCGGCGAACCGGTGGTGATCCACGGCGATGGCAAGCAGACCCGCTGTTTCACTTATATCGAGGACACCGCCGAGGCGGTGGTGGAGCTGTCGCTCAACGACGACGCCCTGGGCCAGTGCTTCAACGTGGGCAGCGACGTGGAGACTTCCATTTTGGAACTGGCCCAGGCCATGAAGCAGGTGGGCGGCTTTGACAACGAACTGATCTTCAAGCCCCACCTGGAGGTCTTCGGTCCCTCCTACGAAGACATACCCCGGCGCATCCCCAAGGTGGAGCGCATCGCCAAGGTCATCGGCTGGAAGGCCACCACCAACCTGGACGAGGGCCTGGCCAGCACTATCGAATTTTACCGCAAGCCTTAAGCGAGGGAGACTAGATGCTCGATTGCAAGGGATTGGCTTGTCCGCAGCCGGTGATGCGGACCAAGGACCTGTTGGAGACCAAGGCCCCGGAAACCATCGAGGTGCTGGTGGACAACCAGGCGGCCAGCCAGAACGTGTGCCGTTTTCTTCAGTCCCAGGGCTACGAGGCCGAAGTCGCCACCCAAGGCGGCGACTTTGTCATCAGCGGCCGGCGCGACCCCAGCCGCCCGGCCCAGGCCCCGCCGCCGGAGGTCTACACCTGCTCCCCCGAGGACGCCAGGGTGCTGGTCTTCGTGCGCTCGAACACCCTGGGCCGGGGCGACGATGCCCTGGGCGCGGGTCTGATGAAGAACTTCCTGCTCACCCTCAAGGAGATGGGCCCGTCTCTGTGGCGGGTTCTTTTTCTCAACTCCGGGGTCAAGCTCTGCTGCCAGGGCTCGGAGAGCCTGCCCGCCCTGCAAGGGCTGGTGGACGCCGGGGTGAGCATCCTGGTCTGCGGCACCTGCCTGACCCACTTTGGCCTCCTGGAGGCCAAGCAGGTGGGCGAGACCACCAACATGCTCGACATCGTCACCTCCCTGCAGGTGGCTGGCAAGGTGGTCACGGTCTAGAAGCCCCCTCCTCTCCCTTTGCCTCAACTCCGCCTTTTATCGTCCCGATTCATAGCAAATCCCAATCGTAATAGCCCACGCCCATAGGCCGGGCATGTCGTTGTCGTGCTCCGGGTGGGGAAATCGTTTTGAAGGAAGGCAAGGGCGCCCGGCGGGTGGCCGATGTCCTGGGCTGCCAAATAGTTTCGACGAGAGCAACGTGGGTTGAGTCACCATGACACCAGCGGCACACTTTCCGGCGGAGCCACCCGGCACAGCCAGGGAATGTCAGGCAAGGCGGCGGCAAGCGCAGACCGCGGGCGTATTCTTATATACGCCGAGGTCTAAGCGATGCCGTGGGCGCAGCATGGCGCTTCCTGGCGCAGCCGGCGCACAGGCTAGGGCTTGAATCCCTTGACCAAGGCGGCGGGCGAGCCCTCCCGGGTGGGGCCGTCAAGGGCGCAGCCGGTGAGCCCGGCCTCTTGCATGAAGCCGCAGATCTCCTGGGCGGTGTAGCTTTGGCCGTCTTCGGTGTTGATGAGCATGTTCAGCGAAAACAAGGCCGGCCAGGGATGCTTGGGCTCCTCGGGGTCCAGAACAAACTCCTGCACCCACAGCACGCCCCCTGGCTTCAGCGCCGCCGCCGCCTTGGCCACCAGCTTGCGGCATTCGCCGGGCCCCTCGCCGTGCAGCACCTGGCTGACCCACACCACGTCATAGGGCCCGCCCAGGCCGTCCTTTTGGTAGTCCCCGGCCATGAAGCGAACCTCGCCGCCCCGGGGATGGTTTGCGGCTTCCTCGTGGAAATAGGGCTGGGCCCCCGGCAGGTCAAAGACCGTGGCGGCCAGACTGGGGGTTTCGCCGGCAAAGGTGAGGCCGTAGACGCCGGGCCCGCCGGCCAGGTCCAGCAGGCGCTGGCCGGAGGCCAGGCCCAGGCGGGCGGCCAGCCCCGGAGCCTGTTGGCGGGCGATGTCGCGCATGGCCCGGTAAAAATGGCCGCGACCGGCGGGCTCGCCGTTATCCCCAGGCTCCTCGGGCATGTCCACCGGCTTGCCACTCTGCACGCTGCCGGCCAGTTCGGCCCAGGCCGGCATGAGGTCGGCCATGTGCAGCACCATGTTGCTCAGGCTGTGGGCATCGTCCGGGGTGAGCAAAGCCTCCAGGCCCGGGGCCAGGGCGTAGCTATCGCCCTGTTTCATTGCCAGTTCCAGGGCGTGCAGGGCATCGAGGAGCATTCGGGTGGCCCGAAGGTCCAGGCCCAGAGCGGTGGCCGATTGTTTGGCGGTGGCCGGCCCCTTTTGGGCCAGGTGGGCGGCCAGGCCGGTTCGCACCGCCGCGTGCAAGGCGGCCGAGGCCCAAAAGCCGCTGGCCAAACGCGAGAGGTCCTCGGGTTTCCACTGCTTGGGGCTCATGGCCGCTCCTTTTTTTTCAAGCCAGGATCAGATACCAAACCACCAGGCCCAGGGCGTTTACCGCCAGGGGGGCGTAGAGATAAGGATAGCAGGAGGCCAGGGTGCATTTGAAGTAGTCGCGCGAGAGCAAGAAGCATAGGTGCAGGGGGGAAAGCATCATGCCGAAAAAGCCGCACACAAAGGCCAACCCGCCGTGAGCCAGGTATTCCATGCCGCTCATGCCGCTGATGAGGGGCACCACCACCGGCAGGCTGGCGGCCACATAGCCCACCGCGATGCCGATGACCATGCCGCTGACAAAGGGCAGCAAACAGATCATGGCCAGGGTGGGGATGCCGTAGGCCTTCATCTCATGTTGGATTTCCACCACCGCGCCGGAGGATTTCATGAGCCCCTGAAAGACCATTATCCCCGCGATGAGGCCCAGCATGGCCAGGACATCCCGGCGGCCGAAGGTGGCCAACACCCGGCCCGGCCCGACCCGGTTGGCAACGGCGGCGGCGATGAGCGCCCCGGCCAGACCGGCGATAAGCGGAGTGCCGTCTGGCCAAGGCGGCCCGCCTTTTCCCCATAAGGCCCCCAGGGAGGAGATCACCACCACCACCGCGATCATCACCAGGATGGGGGCGCACTCCTTGAAGAACTCGGCCAACGAGCCCACCCCCCGATTTTCCTCGGCCGGCGGGTCGGGCAGGCGGCGCAGCAGAAACCACACCCCCCCGGCCAGATGCACCGCCGCCAAGGGCATCATGGCCAGCATGAAAACCAGGGTGTCCACGCCCAGCAGCGACACCACCAAAATGAAGCCCGGGTACATGGGCCACCAGTACTCGCCGTGGTGGCGGAACCAGTAATTGACCGCCGCCAACAGCGCGCCCCGGGCGGTCCCGCCCGGTCCAGCCTTGCAGGAAGCCTCCACCATGGGAGCGGAAAACAGGGCGCCGCCGGGCATGGGCAGCAGGCCGATGATGGCCGGCATCACCGCGGCGGTGGCCTTGGGCGAGCGCACCAGGCGGCTGAAGCTGGCCACGATGCGCTCCAGCTGGCCGCCTTCCTTCATCAGGTGACTGAGCACCAGCATGAAAGCCACGGCCAGGGCCAGGCGCAGGCTCACCGGCGAGAACACCGCCTCCGCCGCCTGGGTGGCCACCTGGAGCGGCCCCTGCCTCATCCACAGGCCCAGAAGCAGGCCGCCGCCGGCCAGGCAAAATCCCAGGTTGATCTTGAAGCGGCTGGTGGACACCACCAGGACAAAGATGATCAGCACCTTGACCAGGGCCGGCCAAAGCAAGGGGTTGAATATTTCACTCACGTTAGGCTGGCCTCTTGGTGTCCGGTGGAGCGCGCGAAGCGTTCCAGGGTGGTTAGGTCGTTGTCCCGGCGGGCCTGGGCCAAGGTGTTCATCTCCTCGGCGGTGCGCCGGAGTCCGGCGGCCAACTCACCGGCCCGGCCCTCCAGCTCGGCCAGGCACAGGCGCAGTTGGTCGCAGCATTCGCCTATGCCCACGCTATGGGTGCGCGACTGGCAAACCAGGTGGTGCCGCCGGCGGAAGGAGCGCACCAGGCAGCCGTCCAAAAAGGCGGCCAGCATGGAGTCGGCGGCGGCCTGCTCGGCCAGGGCCAAGAACAGGGCCTCGGCGGCGTAGAGCCAATCGCCGGCCCGCTGGCTGCACAGCTCCTGGTAGTCGGCCAGGGGGGCGGCCGCCCGTTGCCACAGCCGGGTGGCCGCAGTGGAGGCCCGGTTTAGCCCCCGGGCGTAGTGCTCCAGGGCGTCGGCGCTGAGCCAGCGCTCCTGGCGCAGCAGCGCCGCCTGCACCGGCTGGCCGGGACCGCCCAACTGGGGCAGCATCTCCTCCAGGGGAGCGTAGGTGGTGCCTGGCAGGCCCAGGCCCTGGCGGCAGGTGTTGAAGGCCGACGCCCCCTGGCGGGCCAACACCCGGCCCAGGGCGCAGGCCCCGGCCGCCTGGTGCAGGGTGGCCTTCACCGTGCCCCCTTCCATGTCCGGCATCACCAACTCGCCCCGGGGGTCCATCAGGTCGGCGCCCACCAAAATCAAAGGATAGCAGCCCGCCACCAGGGCCACCTCGGCCAAGCGGCCCAAGGTGTGCTGTTGGGGGCTCAGGGACTCGGCCAGGGGAGCCAGGGGACCCAGGGCGGTGCCCCGGGGGCCCAGGCATAAAAAAACCGGCCCGGGGTGGGCGCGAATGGTGGGGGCGTGGGCCACCTCCTCGGCGATCAAGGGGGTGCGGGCCAACATGGGATGGCTGTAGGCGAACAAGGGGCCCAGAGCCGGGCTGGCCAGGCCCACCCCGCTGGGCACGATGCCCGCCTCGGCCACCCGGGGCAGGGCCCGGTCACTGCAAAAAAACACCGCCCCGCCCAGGTTGCCGGCCAAAAGCTCCAAAGCCCCGGACAGGGAGGGGCCGTCCAGGGCCAGAACCGCCGGCCGGCCGATTAGGGAACCGGGCAAAGCAGGGGCCTGGGCCGCGAACACCGCGTGCACCAGATTGGCCACCAAGTTGGCCCCGGACTGCATCTCCCAGTCCAGGGCCAGGTCCCGGGCCCTAAGGGCATGGCCCAGCACCCGGTACAGCCGGGCCCGGGCCGTGGAGGCCTCGGCCTCGGAGCCGGCGTATAGATGCACCATCTCCATCTGGCCGGTGAGGCTCAACTGGGGGTTGCGGCTAAGGGCCTCCTCCAGGGCGGCCTCGGCCGGGGCCAAGAGCACCAACTCCTCCCGGCCCAAAGGCAGGCAAAGGTCGTGGCGGCCCAGGGCGGCGGCCAAAAGCTCGGCCCTGGCTTGCAGGCAAAACACCTGGTGGCCGGCGGGCATGCGCTCCAGGAGCAAGGCCACCTCGTCCAAGACCCCTCCGCCCACCACCAAGGTTATGCCACCCGGGCGGGGGCGCAACCGGCTTAACCCTTCGTTCTCCTCGGGGCGCGGCCGCGGCGCGGGCGGGGCCAGGGGCCCGGCCCCGCTGTGCTCCAGCCAGAGGACCACCTCGGGCGACACCATGGACAGCACGTCCATGTTGTTGCGATACAGCTCTGGCGAGAAGGGATCGACCGGCACGAAATATATCCTCTTATTGCATGATTGGACCCGGCATGTTGAGGGAATTTTATCGGTGAGTCGGGGGGTTTGCAACTTGCCCCCCCCGGGAGCCGGCCTCGGGGGGCGCCGTGGTCAGTCGCCCGCCCACAAAACGCAGGAGCACCGGCCCGCCGGGGCGCAGATACACGTAGTGTTGCTCGTCGTTGATGTGGTTGACCATGAAGGAGCGCTGCGGTTTACCCCAGGCCAACTCCGCCAACCAAAAGTTGTCGCCTTTTTGCAAACGCCCGCCGGCCAGGCGGCGCTTGAGGGCCGGGGACAAATTGGCCCGCTCCAGACGGGCCAGGCGAGGGGCGTGCAACGCGGCGGGTCCGGGGACCAGCGCCACCGCCGAGGCCGGCGCCAGGGCCAGTGCCTTGAGAGCCACGCGGCCCTGGCCGCCCACCTGGGGTTGGTCCGGGCCCAGGATTGCTTCGGAGGCAACCCACCAGGGGCCGGGCATTCCCCGGGGCTTAAAAAGCCACAGTTCCGGCCAGCCCCGCTCCTGCCACCGGGCCAGCCAGCGGCCGGTCACCGGCCTGCCGCCGGGGCCCAAGGACACTGCCAGATAAGCGCCGCCCTGGGTGCGCACCAAGTCCCAGGCCTCCAGGGCCCGGGCGCGCATGGGCGCTCCGCCCTGCTGGCCGGTCAGTTCGGTTTCGGAAAGAAAGATGACGCTGGCGCACTGTGGGACGGGACCTTGGGCCCAGGCCGCGGCGTTAAGGCCCAAAAGCAGGGCCATCAGCGCCATGGAGAGCCCGCGCCGCAAGGGCCGCCCTAATATAGAGGAGCGTTCCAGCGTTTTTTGCGCCGGTGCAGAGCCAGGCCCATGAGCCAACCCACCACCAGCACCCCGGCTCCGGCCAAAAACCATTTCAGGTCGCCGGAAAACTTGAGCGATTTGTTTTCCACCACCAGCTCGGTGTTCTGCTTGCCCTGCTCTTCGAACTGGGCTTTGAGCTTTTGGTGGCGCGCCTTGAGGGCCACCACATCGGCCGCATCGGCCGACAGTTTGTCAAAACGCGTCTGCAATTCGGCCAGCTTGGCCTCGGCTTCTCCGAGTTCCTTGGTCAGCCGCTGATTCTCCTTGTGCGCCTGTTCCAGGCGAAGAGCCTGGTCCTTGTTGGTTGGGTCCAACTCCGCCAGGCGCAGCACCGCCGGCCGCTCCTTGACCAGGAATCTGGTCAGGACCCAGCCTTCCTTGCCGTTGGACAGGCGCACCAGCGACCACCCCTCGGGCTTGGCGCCCAAGAGGGTCATCTTGTCGCCGGTCACGGCCGTGCCCGTGACCTTGTTGCCGGTGCTGGGACCCGAGCGCACCGTGATCCGAACTTGATCGGTCACATAAAGGGTCTCTTGGGCCGTGGCAGGGGCCGCGGCCAGCAGCCCGGCCACAATGACCGCGGCAACCATGGGAAAATTCATTATTGTTTTCCTCCGTGCGCTTACGCCCCAGAAAACTTAACAAGCCGCCACGAGACTGTCAACGCGGGCCTCCTTTGGCCTGATCCAATTCTTCTCAGCCCGCGCTGTTTATCTTTGACCCGGCAGAGCAAAGCGCATAAAATTTAAAGTACCTCCTGCCCGCCACCCTCTTGTCGCCCTGGCTCACCGGGCGCAGCGGATGAGTATGCAAAACAGCCGTGTTCTTATAGTCGACGACGAGTTGGACAATCTCCTACTCATGGAGGAGCTCTACCGCCAGCACGGCGCCCAGGTCATACAGGCCCACGATGGCCTGGAGGCCTTGGCCATGGCCGAAAAAGAGCTTCCGGACCTTATCTTGCTGGACGTGATGATGCCCGGCATGGATGGCTATGAGGTGTGCCGCCGCATCAAGAACGGAGAACACACCCGGCGCATTCCGGTGATCATGGTCACCGGTCTGGGGGCCATGAACAACAAGCTCAAGGGGTTGGATGCCGGGGCCGACGACTTCCTGGCCAAGCCGGTGAACTCCGCAGAGCTGCTAACCCGCTCCCGCAGCCTGCTCAGGATCAAGGAACTCAACGACGAGTTGGAGGGAGCCTACCACCGCCTGGTCGACATCGCCTCCTATACCAACACCCTCCTGCGGCGCTTCGATCCCTACGGCTTCGACCCTTACCAAAGCCTGGGAGGCCTGATGGAGTTCCTCCTGGGCGATGGGGCCAATCCCCACAACCGCCCCCAGCGGGTGATCCTTCTCATCAAACGCGAGGACAAGACCTGGGAGGCCTGGCGTTACGAGCGCCGGGAAGACCAAATCTCGCGCTTTTTGCTGGGCTCCCGCCTGGCTGGCGAGGCGGTGGAGCCCATGTTCCAGGGGCAGGAGAAGCTTTTTTGCAACCGGGACGACGAGTGCTACCTCCGGGTGGCCGACTCCACCCTGTGGGGCGTTCTGGAAGAGCCGCCGCCCCAGAACAACATGGTGGCCTACTTCTCCGGTTCGGTGGCGGTGCTTTCCCTGGACACTCCCAAGGCGGTCAGCGACTACGAGGCCCAGGTGCTATCGGCCATGGTGGCCACCATCCACTTTTTCTTGAAGACCATCAGCAGCCAGATGCAGGAGGTGGAAAACGCCTTCTTTTACACCATCGAGTCCCTGGCCCGGGCGGCGGAGTCCCACGACGAGGACACGGCCAACCACATCGTGCGGGTCAAGCGCTACGCCGAGGCCCTGGCCCGGGCCCTGGGCCAGCCCGAGGACTGGGTGGTCACCCTGGGCTACTCGGCCCAGATGCACGACGTGGGCAAGCTGCACGTGCATCCCGACATCCTGCGCAAGCCCGGCCCCCTCACCTCGGCCGAGTGGGACGAGGTGAAGCGCCACACCATCTACGGAGTGCGCATCCTGGGGGAGCACCCCCGCCTGGCCATGGCCCGGGAGGTGGCCTTGAGCCACCACGAGCACTGGGACGGCAGCGGATACCCCAAGGGGTTGTCCGGCGAGGAGATTCCCCTGTCGGGCCGCATATGCATGATGGCAGACGTGTACGACGCCCTGAGAAGCGTGCGCCACTACAAGCCCACCTACACCCACGAGGAAGCCTTTGACATCATCCTGAACGGCGACGCCCGTTTGCAGCCCCATTGGTTCGACCCCCAGGTTCTGCAAGCCTTTCTGGACATCCACGCTCAATTCGCTAAGATATATCGCGACACCAAGGATTAGGCGCGCCCCTCGGGTTCTGGGGACCCCATTTGCCACGGGGCTCGTCAACTTTTTATACCTTTCAGCCGCGGCTACGTTAAGAGGAGGGAACATGAGCGAAATCAAAACAATTGGAATAGTTGGCGCAGGGACCATGGGCAACGGCATCGCCCAACTGGCCGCCCAGAGCGGCGCCCAGGTTATCATGCGCGACATCAAGGACGAGTTCGTCGAGCGCGGCCTGAAAGCCATCGACAAATTCCTGTCCAAAGGCGTGGAGCGGGGCAAGGTTAGCCCCGAGCAGAAGGCCGAGGTGATGGGCCGCGTCAAAGGCACCACCGACATGGCCGACCTGGCCCCTGTGGACTTCATCATCGAGGCGGTGATCGAAGACCTGGACCTTAAGAAGAGCGTCTACGGCCAGTTGGACGAGGTGTGCCGGCCCGAGGTCATCCTGGCCACCAACACCAGCTCCATGAGCGTGACCCTCATCGCCGCTGCCACCAAGCGCCCGGACAAGGTGGTGGGCATGCACTTCTTCAACCCCGCCCAGATCATGCGCCTGTGCGAGATCATCAGGGGCTACTCCACCAGCGACGAAACCGTGGCCGTGACCAGCGCCCTGGCTCAGAAGATGGGCAAGGAGACCGTGGAGGTCAAGGTGGACAGCCCTGGCTTCATCGTAAACCGGCTGATGATCCCCCACATGGTG
>JAHJPG010000030.1 GCA_018819925.1 Pseudomonadota bacterium | reverse complement strand
GGCCACGGTGGAGGCCATAAAGGCCAGCGACCTGGCCGGCAAGGTGAAGGTGGTCTGCGGCGGCGCGGCGGTCACCCGCAAGTTCGCGGTGGACCAGTGCGGAGCCGACGGCCACGCCACCGACGCCGTGGACGCCGTGAAGGTGATCCAGGGTTTGCTTGCCCAGGGCTGAGGCCACCGGGCCATGAACCCACGTCCCAACCAGGGCGGCCCCGGGGGGCCGCCCTTTTTAGGTTTACAGGAGCCATGACGCTAAATCCCGATCACAAGGTCGTGTTTCAGCCCATGGGCAGGCGCGTTGCCGTGCGGCCCGGGGCCAGCCTTTTGGAGTTGGCCCGCGAGGCCGGGGTGGAGTTGGAGGCGGCCTGCGGGGGCAAGGGTCTGTGCGGGCGTTGCCGGGTCAAGGCGGACGGCGCGGCTTCCCCGCCCTCCAATATGGAGCGCGAATTGCTGGGTCCGGCCTTGGCGCAGGGCCTGCGTCTGGCCTGCCAGACGGAGTTGCCCCAGGGGGGCGTGGTCTGGGTGCCCGAGGAGAGCCGCCGTCAGGAGCAGGTGATCCTCACCGAAATCATGGACAAGCCCGTGTCTTGGGACCCGGCGGTGCGGATGGCCTGGCTGGATCTGCCGCCTTTCCAAGCCGATGATCCCGCCGCCCAGTTGGAGCGGGTCCTGGCTCAACTCGACGCCCAAGCCGGCGAACGCAAGCCCGGCGCTTGGAGCTTGCCTCCCGAACCGCTGTCCGGCTTGGATTCACGGGGGGGGCTTTGCACGGCGGTGTGGCGCTTCGATGGCTCGGTGCTGGCGCTGGAGCCCGGCCGGCCCGGCCCCTGCCTGGGGCTGGCCGTGGATCTGGGCACCACCACCGTGGCGGCTTATCTTTGCGACCTGGCCTCGGGCAAGCTCCTGTCCGTGGAGGCGGCCATGAATCCCCAGGTGGCCATGGGCGAGGACGTCATCAGCCGAATCTCCCGTGGCCAACAGAACCCCGAGGCCCTGGGCGAGATGGCGGGCCTGGCCCGGCAGTGCATCAACCGCCTGGCAACTCAGGCCTGCGCCCGTGCCGGGACGGGGGCACAGCGCATCTTCGACTGCACCTTGGTGGGCAACACCGCCATGCACCATATTTTCCTGGGGCTGGACCCCGGCGGCCTGGCCAGGGCCCCCTACGCCCCGGTGGTGAGCGGAGCCCAGGATTTGCCGGCCCGCGAGTTGGGCCTGGATTTCGCGCCACGGGCCTGGGTGCATGTGCCGCCGGTAAAGGCCGGTTTCGTGGGGGCCGACTTGACCGCCGTGGCCCTGGCCCTGGACGCCGAGCGTATAAGCGAGCCCACACTCATAGCCGATTTGGGCACCAACGGCGAGATGATGCTGGCCGTGGACGGCGCCATGCTCTGCTGCTCCACCGCCGCCGGCCCGGCCTTCGAGGGCGGTCACATATCCTGCGGCATGCGGGGGGCGCCCGGCGCGGTGGAACGGGTGCGCCTGTCGCCGGAAACACTGCGGCCCGAGTTCAAGGTGATCGGCGGCGGCCGGCCGCTGGGCCTGTGCGGCTCGGGCCTGGTGGCCCTGGTCAGCCAACTGGTGGCAGCCGGGGCGGTGAGCCCCGAGGGGCGCTTCAACCAGGCCATGGCGGGTGAGCGCCTGCGCAAGGGGCCATCGGGCTGGGAGTTTGTGCTGGCGCGGGGAGAGGAGACCAGCGGGGGCCAAGACTTGGTGCTTACCACCAAGGACCTGTCCGAGCTGCAACTGGCCAAGGCGGCCATGCACGCCGGCGCATCGCTGATGATGGCCCATATGGGCTTGGGGCGGATAGAACGGGTTCTCCTGGCGGGAGCCTTTGGCAACTACCTTGATCCGGCCGACGCCTGCGGCATCGGGCTGTTCCCTGGGGTGAAGCCCGAGCAGGTTGCCGGGGTGGGCAACGCCGCCGGGGCCGGGGCGGTGATGGCCCTGCCCAGCTTGGAGGCGCGGGCCCAGGCCCAGCGCTTGGCGGACAAGATGGTCTACGTGGAGTTGGCCGGGCACCCCGGCTTTGCCGAGGCCTTTGTGCGGGGGATGTATTTTCCTCGGGGCCCGGAGGGCTGAACAATTACCTAGACGGCGCGGCCCCAGTCCCGGCCGATGACCCGCACTTCCAACAGGGCCTCATCCCGGGGAGAGGACAGGCGCACCGTGCCCGGCCAAAAGGCCTCGATGACGCGCACGGCGGCTTGCAAGGGCTTGGGCGGTCCGCTGACCGTAAAGTTGCTGATGCCGCCCGCGCAGGCCAGGGGCAACAGCAGGCGGGCGGCCAGGCCCGAGGGCAGGCCGGCCTTGCTCTTCAGGAAATGAGTCATCGCCTCCACCGCCTCCAGGGCCAGGGCCTCGGGCCGGCTGCCCCGTTTGCCCAGGGTGGAAAAGCCGATGCGAAGATGGCCGTCGCTGGCCCAGACCAACAAGGCTTGGCCCTTACCGCCCTTGGCCCGGCGAAGATTGCCCTCGGCCTTGAGCCCGTGCAGGGCCAGACGGTCCAGGGCCCCTTGCATGGACTGCTCGGCCAAGTGCACCGGCAGGCTGGAGCAGAGAACCTCAACGCCCACCTGGCGGGGCTCAAAGGCCCTCTCGGCCTGAATGTGGTTCAGGGCGCCGGCGCCCACGATGGTCACCTCCGCCTCGCCGCCTCCGCTGGGGAAAAAGCCGGGGGCTATCTCGCGGTAGTTGGCGTTGAGGCCCAGGGTCCGCCAGTTGGGCAGGAGCAACATGGAGATTTCATCGCTGGTGGGCCCGCCCATTACGTGGCTGCCGCCGCGCAGGATGAGCCCGCTGGTCCCGCCGGCCATGGACAAAGGCAGTATGAGCATCTCAAGCAGGGGGCTGAAGGGGGCCGCGCTGGGTTCCAGGTGGGCCACGTCCAGGTGGTAATCACCGGGGCGGGGCGGTCCGCCGGGGATGAAGCTCAACTCGGGCGAGCCGGCCTCGGCCTGCAAGCGCCCCCGGCTCACCGCCGAGGCGGCCACGGCCAGGGTGAGCCCCCCGGAGCCCAGGCCAGGGCGGGGCCGGGGGGAATCGTCCACCAGGCTGCCTAGGCGCAGGGCGCGTCCGGTGAGCAGGCTTAGGGCCAGGCCGATGCGCAGGCCGGCGTTGCGGGCGGCGCCGCCGTCTTTTATCTCCACCGCTTCTAGCAAAAACCGCTCCTTGTCCCAGACGGGCATTTTTTAATTGGAGCAACAGTATACCCCAGGCGGTCCGCCTCTCCCAGCCATGACCACTTGCCGCCCGGGGCCGGCTCGGTTATCTTTGCCCTAGCGGAAACAAGGGGTTAGACTCCGCTGTGACAATATTGTGATTTGTTTTGGTGAAAAACTCGCCGCGAGGCATCTGAAGGAAAACAATTAACCCGCCGGAACATCGGGTGTAGTCATTCTTGTTAAAATTAAATCGGTTAGTTGAGCTGGGCCGGGGAAGACGTGGTGGGGGCGAGGTCGAGGCCAAGGAGCTTTAATTTCACAGGGCGGGAAGACTACTGGGAATGAATGTCAATCAGACCAATGGGGCCTCTGGATACTGGCCGCCGGGCGAAAGCTTGGAGCGGGCGCGGCGTCTTGTGGAGGATCGGGGGTCGGCTCTTTTGGGCGGCTTGGAGGGCGCGGGGCGGGCTTTTGCCCTGGCCCGGCTGTGGATGAGCGCCCCCCGCACCACCCTGGTGCTGTGCCCCACCCTGGCCGCGGCCGAGACCCTGACCCGTGACCTGGAGTTTTTTCTGGCTGGTCAGGGCATGGGCGGCGCGCCGGTGCGCCTTTTCCCGGCATACGAGGTGAGCCCCTACCAAGAACTGGACCCTCCGCCCGAGGTCACCGCCCGCCGCCTGGCGGTGCTGTGGGAGCTTATCGCCGCCGAGGAGCCCCTGTTGGTGGTCACCTCGGCCGTGGCCGCTTCTTCGCGCTTGTGCCCGCCCGAGCATCTGCTGGACAACTACCTGGCCCTCAGCCGGGGCCAGCATCTGGAGCGCGAGGCCCTGGTGGCCGCCCTGGCCCAGGGGGGCTACACCCCGGTGGGCCTGGTGGAACAGGTGGGCGACTTCGCGGTGCGCGGTTCGGTGGTGGACTTTTTCGGGCCTCTGCTGGAGGACCCGGTGCGGGTGGAGTTTTTCGGCGACGAGGTGGAGAGCCTGAGGCGTTTCGACCCCAGCGACCAGCGCTCCCAACTGCCCCTGCCCGAGGCGGGCCTGGTTCCCTGCCTGCCGGTGGAATTGTCCCCCGCGGCCGCCAAACGGGCGGTGGAGCGCCTGCGCAAGCTGGTCCGGGAAGAGAGCCTTTCCACCCGCCGCCTGGCCGAGTTGGTGGAAAAGATCGAGCTGCGGGCCCCCTTCAACGGCCTGGAGTCCCTGCTTCCGGTGTTTTTCCAAAACGCGGGAGACATTTTCAGCTACCTGCCCGGCGACGCCTGGCTTTTTATACTTGAGCCGGCCGAGGCGGCCCATCGCCTGGAGGCCGAGTCCGAGGAGCTTGGGCGGCAGTTCGCCGAGGCCCGGGAGGAGGGCCGGGTGGTGCTGGCTCCCCCAATGCTGCGGCGCACCCCCGGCCAGATGGCCCAGCGCCTGTCCGAGCGGCCCCGCCTTTTGTGCCGGGCCTTGGCCATGGGCCTGGATGAGCCGGGGGACGCCCCCTTGGTGCGCCTGAAGGCGGCCACCTTCCCCGGCCTGCACCAGGAACTCAAGCGGGGCGGAGAGGGCTCGATCATCACCCGTTTCCTGGCCTGGGTTGAGGAACAACAGGAGCAGGGGCGCGGCGTGTCCCTGGTGTGCCGCTCCCGCTCCCAGGTGCAGCGCTTGGCCGAACTGTTCAGCGAGCGCGATGCGCCGGTGAAGGTGGTGGGATCGGCGGCGGAGACCTGGCCCGCTCCGCCGGGACAGGCCCCCCTGTTCCTGATGGAAGGCGGGCTGACCGCCGGGCTGGCCCCGGCCGAGCTGCCGGTGTGCTTCATCACCGAAGACGAGGTGCTTGGCGCGCCCCGGGTGGTGCGCCACAAGGCCCCGCCCCGGCTCAGCGAGATGCTGGCCGCCCTGGACGACCTGGAGCCCGGCAACCTGGTGGTTCACCTGGATCACGGGGTGGGCCGCTACGAGGGCCTGACCACCGTGGCCGTGGGCGCGGCGGAAAGCGACTTTTTGCACCTTACCTTTGCCGGCGGGGACAAACTCTATATGCCCGCCGACCGCATGGGTCTGATCAGCAAATACCGGGGCCCCGAGGAGGCCAAGCCCAAGCTGGACCGCCTGGGAGGGCGGGCCTGGCTGCGGGTGAAGAGCCGGGCCAAAAAGGCGGTGGAGCTCATAGCCCACGATCTAGTGGAACTCTACGCCGCCCGCAGCGTGGCCAAGGGCAAATCCTTCGCTCCGCCCGACAGCGGCTTCAGGGAGTTCGAGGCCGGCTTCCCCTGGGAGGAAACCCCAGACCAGGCCCGAGCCATTCAAGACGTCTTGGCCGACCTTTCCGCGCCCAAGCCCATGGACCGCCTGGTTTGCGGCGACGTGGGCTTCGGCAAGACCGAGGTGGCCCTGCGCGCCGCCTATTTGGTGGCCATGCAAGGCCGCCAGGTGGCCTTTTTGGTGCCCACCACGGTGTTGGCCGAGCAGCACCACCAGACCTTCGTGGCGCGCCTGGGAGACCAGCCGCTGGAGGTGGCCTCCTTGAGCCGCTTCAAGACCGCGGCACAGCAGCGGGAGGTCTTGGCCGGGCTAAAGGCCGGCGCCGTGGATATCGTGATCGGCACCCACCGCCTGTTGCAAAAGGACGTGGAGTTCAACGACCTGGGGCTGATGGTGGTGGACGAGGAGCAGCGCTTCGGGGTCAAGGACAAGGAACGGCTCAAAAAGCTGCGCCGCCTGGTGGACGTGCTCACCCGCACCGCCACCCCCATCCCCCGCACCCTGCAGATGAGCCTGTCGGGCCTCAGGGACTTGAGCGTGATAAACACCCCTCCGGCCGACCGCCAGTCCATCAAGACCTACCTGTCCGCCTTTTCACCCAAGGCGGTGGCCCAGGCGGTGGAGCGGGAGATGGAGCGGGGCGGTCAGGTGTTTTTGGTGCACAACCGGGTGCAGGACATCGGCAAGATGGCCAATATGGTGCAGCGCCTGGTGCCCGCCGCCCGGGTGGGGGTGGGCCATGGCCAACTGCCCGAAAGAGAGCTGGAGCGGGTGATGATGAGTTTCGTGCGCCGGGAACTGGATGTCCTGGTATGCACCACCATCATCGAATCCGGCCTGGACATCCCCAGCGCCAACACCATCATAATCAACCACGCCGACAAGATGGGCCTGAGCCAGATATACCAACTGCGGGGGCGGGTGGGGCGCTCGGGCCAGCGGGCCTACGCCTATTTGTTCGTGCGCTCGGAGCAGTCGCTTACCCGCCAGGCGGCCAAACGGCTCAAGGCGCTCATGGACTTCACCCAGCTTGGGGCGGGATTCGCCATCGCCATGCACGATTTGCAGATTCGCGGGGCGGGCAACCTCCTGGGAGAGGCCCAGAGCGGGGTGGCCGCCGAGGTGGGTTACGAGCTTTATTTGCGCATGCTGGAGGAGGCCATCGCCCGGCTCAAGGGAGAGGCCCCGCCCGAAGGGCCCGAGCCCGAACTCAAGCTGGGATTGCCGGCTCATTTGCCCGAGTCCTACGTTCCCGATCCGGAGGTGCGCCTGAGCCTGTACCGCCGCTTGAGCGGGGTGCGCCTGGCCGAACAACTGGAGGAGGTGGCCGCCGAGTTGAGCGACCGTTTCGGGCCGCCGCCGGCCGCGGTCAGCAACCTGCTTTCCGGCGTGGGGTTGAAAGTGCTGTTGCGCCAAGTGGGGGCGGAGCGCCTGGACATTTCCGGCGACGGGCTCATGGCCCATTTCACCCGCACCGACGGCGTGAACTTGGACCGGCTCTTGGCCCTGGCCCAAGACGAGCCCGGCCGGGTGCGGGTTTTTCCCGACGGCCGGGTGAAACTTGGCCTGGAGGCGGGCCTGCCACCCCTGGAGCAGGCCAAGCAGTTCTTGCAATACATCGGCCGCAGTGGTAACTAGAGCCGGTAACATGGCGGGATTAATAACATCCCAGCGGATTGACCCGCGGTGGAACCCAAGAGGGTTGTTTTTGGCCGCAGTGCTTCTACTGGCCTTGTGGTTGCCAGCTTGCTCTGATGCCCCCCAAGGGAGTGCTCCGGCAGTGGCCTGGGTGGACGGCAAGCCGGTAACCCTGGCGGAATTCAACTCCAGGTCCGCCTTCATGGGCCTGGGTGGTGATCCCGCCTTGTTGGACCCAGAGCTCAGACGGGCGGTGGTGGAAGAGTTGGTGGGACGGACCTTGGTCCTGGCCGAGGCCTCGCGGCAGGGCGTGGCGTTGCTTTCCGAGGAATTGACCCAGCGGGAGCGGCGGCTGTTGAGCAAGCTGGAGCCCGAGGCCTTTGAACACAACTTGGCCATACACGGCATCACCAAGGAGCAGTGGCGCCAGGAGTTGGGCAGCCAACTCCTGATGGAAAAGGCCCTTCGCTTGATCCTGCGCCCGAACATCCGAGTTGCCCCTCGGGAGATCGCTGCGTATTATCGCGATCATCGCGATGAGTTTAAACGGCCGGAGCAGATATTGGCCCAGCATGCCCTTCTGCCCAGCAAGCATTTGGCGCAGAAGCTGGTGAACCAAGTCCAAGAGGGCATGGATATGAGCCAGGCCGCAGCCCAGATGGGCGCTCCCCTGGCCGAGGGCGGGCGCCCCACCCTACTTAGCAGGGGGCACATGCCTCCGGGCTTGGAGGACAAGGTCTTCGCCCTCAAGCCCGGCCAGTTGGCCGGTCCTTTGCCCAGCCCCTACGGCTTTCACGTTGTGCGGGTCAAATCCAAACGACCCGCGGTGGTTTTGAGCCTGGCCCAGGCCGCGCCGGAGATACAAAAGAAGTTAGTGGCTCAAAAGCAGGAGGCCCTGGCTGTCTGCTTAATGGAAGAACTCATGGCCAAATCCGAGATAAAATATGACCAGCGATTCCTTGAAAAAGGCAGGCTGGCCCCTGCAAGGAGTGAATGATGCCGCAACGTTTAGCATGTTGCTTCTTTTTGGCTGTGGTTTTGGCGCTTCCCACGGGGTGGGCCCATGCCGAGGAAGTAGTAAACCGGGTAGTGGCCATCGTGGACGACGAAGTGGTTACTTCCCTTGATCTGGAAAGGTCCATGCGGCGCTTGAAGATGGACATGGCGCGCATGGAAGCCATGCAACAGCGCGGCGGGGTGCCGCCCAGCCAGATCCGGCGCATGGCCTTGGAGCGGATGATCGATGAAAAGATCTTCGCCAAAGAGGTCAAAAAGGCCGGGCTGGTGGTCGGCGCCGAGGAACTGGATCATTTCATCGGGCGCATCAAGCAGGCCAACAACCTCAGTGACGAGGACTTTGTGGCCAGCCTGAGCCGACAAGGCATGACCCTGGAGGAGTATCGGGCAGACTTGCGTGGCGATATTCTAAAACAGCGCCTGATAAACCAGGCGGTGAAAAAGCACGTGGTGGTCAGCGACGCCGAGGTGGAGAAATACTACAAAGAACACTACGACCAGTTCCAGAACATGGACGAAGTGAACATGCAGGCCATCTTTTTAAAGGTGGACCCCCAGGCGGGGCTGGTAGCCGAAAACGCGGTGCGCCAACAGGCGGAAAACATCCAGCAAAAAATCCAAAATGGTGAAGACTTCTCCAAGTTGGCCCAGCAACATTCCCAAGGGCCGGGGGCGGAGCGGGGAGGCCTTTTAGGGCCGTTGAAAACCGGTGATCTTCTGCCCAGTATGCGCCAGGCATTGGGCGAGCTGAAACCGGGGCAGGTTAGCCCAGTTTTACAAATACCTCAAGGTTTTGTTATTATGAAATTAGTTGATCGTAGCGGCGACAAAGGCTTGGCCTTGGCCGAGGTCAAGGAGCAGATACGGTCCAAATTGGAAAAGCAGATAACCGAAAAGCGCTTCAAGGACTGGATCAAAAAGCTACGGGCGGAAAACTACGTAAAGATCATTGATTGATCTGGGGTCCTCATGCGGGCGATGTGTCAAGGGAGCGATTAATGCACCCGAGACGACGAGGGCGTAGAGCTGTTGGGATGACGCTGGCAATAATAGGATTATTATTGCTTGGCCTCACGGTTCCCTTGTTCGGATCTGTGGTCGGCCGCGCCTGGAGCGAAGGCAACATGATGGCGGGCGTTTCCTTTATCCTCCTGGTGGCAATCGCGGGGGTGGTGCTGATGTTGGTGGGTTGGAGCATGTTGCGGCAGAAGTAAGGTTCCCTCTTGCCGCCAGCCCCGCGCTTTTGGACTGTTTTTTGCATTTGTATCCGAAATAGGTAGCGCGCCTTAGTGCGTCTTCTTCCCTAGAGGGGCAGGCAGGGAGGATGGCAAACAAGGGCGCGCTCCTTTTTTGCCTAACCAATGCACGGCATTGTTTGCTAAATATATTATCTACTTAAAATACTTGTGGCTTTTGTCGGGTGGTCTACGCGACGTAAGGGTGCGCCTCCTGGCAGACTCGCTGAGTTTGTTTGGAGAGTGTGGCACGTGATAAAAAAGGGTCAAAAAACCCGGTATTAATTGGTAAAAATTTACCTCTTTGCGTATAAACCCATTAATCGGTAAATTTTGCCCGAAGGTTGGCCGGCTGGTATATATCAAAATTATTGCAGTAATTTATATATGTTGTCCAGAAAACCGTCGATACCTTCCATTTTATCCATAAATTCGGAGGCTCCGGCTTGCTTGCACAAAACCGGCATGCGCGGATCACCATGGGCGCTTAATACCAACACCGGGGGATGCGGCTGGCCCGAGCCCATCTCACCCAACTCGCAGCACAGGTCCAGGCCGTTGCCATCGGGCAGACGCACATCCAAGATAACCAAGTCAGGTTGCCGCGGCGCCGTTTGCCACCAGTCGCGGGCTTGCCGCCGGCTGCGGCACAGCACCACATCCATGCCCTCGCCTCTGAGCACGTCTCCATAGAGGGCGGCGATGTCGGTGTCGTCTTCCACTAGCAGTATCAAAGGGTGGCTCAAGCGGTTGCCTCCAAGGTGACGGTAAAGGTGGTGCCCATGCCCGGCTCGCTTTCCACCCTTATATTTCCATTGTGCAGCTTTACTATCTCCTGAACCAAGCTCAAACCGATGCCCAGGCCTTCCAGACGGCCGGTTCCGCTAAGATTGGCTTGGTAGAAGCGGTTGAAGATCACCGCCATGCGCTCGCGGTCGATGCCCACGCCCGAATCGGCCACCCTCAGCACCACGCGCGGTCCTTCCCGGCGGAGTTCCAGGCTAACTTCGCCTGACTCCTTGTTGTACTTGATGGCGTTGACCAACAAGTTGTCCACCAGTTGAACAAGTTTGCCGTGGTTGCCCATGACCCGCATCTCTTGCCTGGGCAGCTTGCTCAGGTCCAATCTAACCTTGCGTTCGGCGGCGGCGGCTTGGAGGTTTTCGGCCTCGGTGCGCACCAGGCCCGACAGATCCACCGGCTCCATGGAGTATTGCTCCTTGGAGTGGCTCAAACGAGCCAGGTCCAGGAGGTTGTTGATCTGGGTTTCCAGCTTGCCCAGGTTGCGCCAACAGATTTCCAGGTAGTTCTGGCCCTGCTCGCCGGAGGCCTTGCCCTGGCGCAGCAGCTGCAAAAAACCCTTTAGCGAAACCAGGGGGGTCTTCAGTTCATGGCTCAAGGTGGTTAGAAATTGGTCTTTCAATTCTTCCACGCTTTTTATCTCCTCCAGGGCCTTTTCCAGGGCCGTGGATTTTTGCAGCAACTCTCTGTAAAGGGCGTCGCGCAAGGTTACGTCGCGCAAAATGGCCCCCAACACCCACTGCTGGCCTCCGGGGCTGCCTTCCAGGGAGATGCTGGCCTCCACCTTTATGGTACCGCCCGGCCCCTTGATCTGTCCGGTTATCAACTCGCCTCCTTCGCTCATGGCCCGGTCCCATCCCTTGTCCAGTTGCACAAAGCGCTCCGCCGGTTGGCCCAGCACCTCGTCCTTGAGCAGACCCAGGGCGCGGCAAAAGGAGGTGTTGGCGTCCAAAATGCGCTGGCCGGCCGGGGCCAGGGAAAGGAACATGTCCGGGGCGGTGTCGAAAAAGCGGCGGTAAAGGTTCAGGTAGTCCAGCAGGGCCTCGTGCATCACCTGGATGGCCAGGGCCAGCCGGCCCAGATTCTGCAGGCCTTGGGGGGCGTCCGACAGGGGAGAGGGCTCGCCCAGGGCCATGGAATGGCAGGCCTCCACCATGGTGTCGATCTGCCGGTCCAGGCGGCGGCGCAACATTATTACGCCTCCCAAGGCGCCCAGGACCGCCGCCAGCCCCAGCCCCCGCAGTATTAGCGACCAGGCGAACCACTGGCGCCACGCCTCGTCCTGGGGCGATCGCCGCCAGGCCAGGAGGTCCAGATAGCCGCTCAATAGGCTCCAGGCCAGGCAGACCACGGCCACCATTGCCGCCAGCCATATCCAACGCTTGGAAAAAACGCTTGCTTGCATGATTGGACAACACCTTATCGCCGCCGGAGGGAAGGTGTCAATGCGTGCGCCGGCCCAGTGGCTGTTGTTTTGTTACGGCCTGGTGCATGATATATTCTAAAGAACAAACGGAGAGTTGGTCATGCATGTTCTTTTCTTGGCTCCAGAGGTGTGGCCCTTCAAGCGGGTAGGAGGGCTGGCCGAGGTGGCGTACGACCTTCCCCGCGCCCTGGCCGCCCTGGGGCATACCGTGGGGGTGGTTACACCCAAACCACGCCTGCGGCCCGAACTGGACAAAGCCCTGGAGCGCCTGGACGTGGTGCTGGAGGTGCCGGTTTCCTGGAAGCGCCACCGGGCCGAAGTCTACCGCCACCGGGACTCCTCCGGGGTGGAGGTTTATCTGGTCAGCCACGAGCACCTGTTCGACCGGGATGGCCTCTACGGCAACGCCTATGGGGACTACGAGGATAACGCCGAGCGCTTCATCTTCTACGGCCGCGCCTGCCTGGAGCTGGCCCGGGCCATGGGTTGGCGGGTGGATGTGTTCCACGCCAATGATTGGACCACGGGGCTGGTGCCGGTGTACCTGCGCACCCTTTACGCCGCCGACCCCTTGCTAAAAGCCAGCGCTTCGGTGATGACCGTGCATAACCTGGGCAACCAGGGCCAATTTTGGCACTACGACATGCCGCTCACTGGCCTGGGATGGGAATATTTCACCCCCGAGTCTTTGGAATTCTACGGCCAGATAAATTTTCTCAAAGGCGGCTTGGTCTTCGCCGACATGATATCCACTGTTTCCAATACCTACGCCCAAGAGATTTTGACTCCTGAACTAGGCCATGGTTTGGAGGGGGTGTTGCTGGCCCGCCGCGACCGCTTGGCCGCCGTGGTCAACGGCATTGACTACCAGATATGGGACCCGGCCCAAGATCCCCGGCTGGTGGCCAACTACAACCTGCAGGATATGGCCCCCAAGGCCCGCTGCCGCCGGGCGCTCATGGAGCACTACGGCTTGCAAGAAGAGCAGGGGAGGCCCCTGGTGGCGGTGGTGGGCCGCCTGGAGGAACGCAAGGGCCTAGACCTGGTGACCGCGGCCGTGGAGCGCTTGTTCGAGATGGGCCTTAACTTGGTGGTAATGGGGTATGGCGAGGACCACTACCACGTGACCCTCAACGAGTTGGCCCAGCGCAACCCCGGCCGCATGGGGGTGACCATCGGTTTTGACATAGACCTGGCGCATCGCATCATGGCCGGGGTGGACATGCTCCTGGTGCCCAGCCGCTACGAGCCCTGCGGAATTCACCAGATGCAGGCCTTGCGCTACGGCGCGGTGCCGGTGGTGCGGGCCACCGGCGGTCTGGCCGACACCGTGGTGGACCACCAGCCCGGTCAGGAGGGCACTGGATTCAAATTCGAGACCTTCACCATGGAGGCCATGCTGGAGGCCCTGGCAAGAGCCAAACAGGCATACCACGACCCGGTGCGGTGGCAAGGCCTCATGCGCCGGGGCATGGCCCAGGACTTCTCTTGGCAGGCCGCCGCTCCCCGCTACGTCAAGATATACCAAAAGGCCCAGGAATTGGCGGGCCAGAGGCAAGGGTCCTGAGCCATGGATCATGAGCAGCGCTTTGACATCCTGGCCCATGTCGTGGAGATCACCAACACCTCGGTGGAGGTGCATGAGCGCCTGGACAGCATTCTGGGCACCATCAACAAACACCTGGGCTCGCGCCTGGCGGTTTTGTTTTTGCAGGAAACCGCCAAGCGCCAACTGACCCAGGCCAACGTCTGGCCCCGCCAACCCCCGGGTGGCAAACCCCTGGAAGTGGCCTTTGGGCATGGCGAGGTGGGCCGGACCGCCAGGGACCGTGATCCCCAGTTGGTCACGGTGAGCCTGCCCAGCGGCGACCCGGTCCTTGACGCCTTGTGCCAAGAGGGCGAGTTGGCCGCCCTGTTTCCGGTCATGGACGACAACCGGCTCTACGCCGTGCTTTTGCTCATCTTCGCGCCGGACCGGCGCATGGATATCGACGAAGTGCGCTTGCTGCAGATGGTGGCCCGGGAGATGGCCGGCACCATACGCAACCACCGCCTGTATTTCGAGGCCAAACGCCGCATAGCCGAATTGAACGTGATCAGCGAGCTGGGCCGGGCCGCGGTGTCCACCATAGAGCTGGACGAACTTTTGGATACGGTGGCGGGCATGGTGGCCAAGCTCTTGGGGGCTCGGGGAGGCATGGTGTGCATCAATGCGCCCACCAACGACCCGCCCCGTTTGCAAGCCCAATTCGGCCGGGTGCCCCCGGAGTGCCACAACCTGGCGGATTGCCTGGGCGAATGCCGCGTCTTCGACCAAAATGGCGCGGCTTCCCTTCAGGGCGAGGATCCGGCCAAGGGCATGTGCGTGCCCCTGAGCTTCAAGGGCAACTACAACGGCCGTCTGTGCGTGTTCGAGAAAATGGTGCTGGATAAGGACGCTGTGCCGCGTTTCAACGTGGAGGACCGCAACCTTTTGGGCACCATGGCTTCCATGATCTCCTCGGCCCTGGAAAACGCCCTCATCTTCCAGCGCATCGAAGTATTGGCCCAACGCAACGAAGAGATGGTGGGCGCCCTGGCCACCTTGTATGAGATCAGCACCGTTTTGATGACCACCATGGACTTCGAGGCCACGGTGCTCATAGTCATGGATGCGGTGATCCACCCCGCCGGCCTGGACCACGACCGGGTAGTGTTGTTCTTGCTGGACGAGGACAAAGGGGTAATGCGCCCCATCGCCAACATGGGCAAGGATACCGAGGACCGGATCCGCACCGAGCTGACCCAGAGCCTCACCGAGCTGCGGGATCAGCGGCCCCACCGGTCCCTATTGGCCGATATGCGCCTGGCCCACCTACAGATGCCTTTGGACCCCGAGGACACTGCGGTTTCGGTTTGTGTGAAAAATGGGGCCAGCGTGGTGGTGGAGGACCCCTTAAACGACCCCCGGGTTAGTCCCCGTCTTGCCGAGGTCATGGGGCGGGAGCATCCTTTCGCGGCCGTGCCCATGTTCGCCAAGGGCAAGGTGGTGGGGGTGCTGCTGGTCAACAACTTCCAAAGCGGCCGCACCTTTGACGAGCGCGACCTGAAGCTTTTGGGCATGTTGGCCAGTTTGGGTGGGCTGGCCCTGGAAACCGCCCGGCTCTACCACAAACTGGAGAGCGCCAACAAGGAACTGGCCCAGATGCGCAACCGCCTTTTGGAGGCGGACAAGCTGGCCGCCTTGGGCGAGATCGCCGCCGGGGTGGCCCACGAGATCAGAAACCCCCTGGTTTCCATCGGCGGCTTCACCCGGCGCATCCGCAAGAAGGTGGGCGACGATTCGCCCATCACTCCCTACCTTGACGTGATCATCGAGGAGGTTTCGCGCCTGGAGCGCACCCTCAACGAGATGCTGGACTTCTCCTCCGACGCCAGGGGGCATCTTGAGGAGCACGGCCTCAACGAGATCATCGAGCAGTCCCTGGACCTTTTGGAACGAGAGCTGGCGGATAACAACATCGAGGTGGTGCGGGACCTGGGCAAGGGCTTGCCCCAGGTATATTGCGACGACCGACAGGTCAAGCACGTTTTTCTAAACCTGATCCTCAACGCCATTCAGGCCATGGGGCCGGACCACGGCCGCCTGACCGTGCGCACCTTCAGCGTGGTGCGCGAGGGCAAGCAGTTCGTGGCCGGTGAGGTGAGCGACACCGGCGGAGGCATCCCCATGGAGGTGGTGCATAACATTTTCAACCCCTTCTTCACCACCAAGGACGCCGGCTCCGGTCTGGGCCTGTCCATTGTGCACAAGATTGTCACCCGCCATTTCGGGCAGGTGGAGGTGCACAACCGGGATGAAGGGGCCTCCTTCCTGGTGACCCTGCCCGCGGCCGAAGAGGGCCGGGCCTATCTGAAGTAGAGGGGAGGGTCGAGTCATGGCCGGCGAAGTGGTGAGCCTGGAGCAGGCGAGGCGAGACAAGGAGGCCCGGGCCGCCTTTGGCCGCTGGCAGCGCCGCCTGGGACACCGGCCCGCCGCCCAAGCCAGCCTGGCCGACCTGCCCGATTCGGTGCTGCACCTGCTGGCCGAGCTGGGCCACCAGGCCACCCTGGCCCTGTACGACGTGGTGCTGGGGGTGCGGGGCCTGGGACCTGGTGAGGGCTACCCAGACCTGGAGGCCCGCACAAAGCTGGAGGCTTTGGACGTGTTCTTGTTCCTGGCCGATCAAGTGCGCTTCGAGGTCATGGTTCGTCTGGGCTGGCTGAGACCCGGCCTTTTGCGCGGCCAGAGCATTGTAAAAATAGCCAAAGATTACCGAGAGTTTAAGGCAGAGGCTGGACGAGAGCCCCTCCGCCTCACCCGGGCCTATCCCTCCTATGAGCAGGTGGAGCGGCGCATGGGCGTGGAGCCCGAGGCGGTGGTGCGCTCGGTGATTCCCCAGGCCCTGGCCGCATTTAAGGCCGCTTTGCCATGAAAAATCGCTGAATTAGCAAATAGGGCCTTGTTGGGCCCATTTTCTTGACACTATTTAATGATGGTGCTATTGATTCGGGGCACCCGCATAATCAGCGCATAGCCTCGTCAGGGCCGTGCGCTTCGATGGATTTTAGGATGATAAGGAGAATTCCGGTATGCCCGCCACACCGTTTTTGGAGGTTAGTGAGGCCATCGCCCTTATGGGCGGCGAGACCCTGTACCAGTGCATGCAGTGCGGTCTATGCTCTGGGCTCTGCCCCTGGCCCGCGGTGGATAGCCCCTTCCGCACCCGCCAGCTCATCAAGATGGGCCAACTGGGCCTGGAGGGCTTCGAGTCCGACGACATCCTCTACGCCTGCACCACCTGCAAGCTTTGCGTGAACAACTGCCCCCGCGAGGTGGCCATCATCGACGTGATCCGGGCCATGCGGGCCATGATCGCCGAGAGCGGCGCCGCCCCCAAGAGCCTTGGGGCCATCATGGGCTCCATCCACTCCAAGGGCAACCCCTGGTCCGAGGAGCGCGACAAGCGCGAGGCTTGGACCGCCGGGTTGGAGGTGCCGCGCTTCGACGGCAGCCAGGAGTATTTCCTGAGCGTCTGCTGCACCTCGGCCTATGATCCCCGCTCCCAGCAGATCGCCAAGGCCCTGGTAAAGGTGCTGAACGCGGCGGGCGTGAGCTACGGCATCATCGGCAACGAAGAAAGCTGCTGCGGCGAAGCCCTGCGCAAGATGGGCGACGAGGAGCAGTTCACCAGCCTGGCCGAAAAGAATATCAAGCTGTTCAACGGCAAGGGCGTCAAGAAGATCCTCACCACCAGCCCCCACTGTTTTACTACCTTCACCCAGGAATACCCCGAGTTCGGCGGCGAGTTCGAGGTGGTGCACTACACCCAGCTGCTCAAGCAGCTTTTGGACGAGGGCAAGCTGAGCCTGGGCGGCTACGCCAAGAAGGTTATCTACCACGACCCCTGCTATCTGGGCCGTCACAGCGAGGTGTTCGACGAGCCCCGCGAGCTGCTGGCCGCCACCGGCGCCGAGGTCATGGAGTTCAAGCGCAACAAGGGCATGGCCACCTGCTGCGGCGGCGGCGGCGGACGCCTGTGGATGGAGGCCGAGCCCGAGCAGCGCTTCAGCACCCACAAGATCCGCGAGGCGGCTGAAAAGGGCGCCGAGGTGCTGGCCACCTGCTGCCCGTACTGCATCAACATGTTCGTTGACAGCGCCAAGACCGAGAACGTGGACGACAAGCTGGAGGTCAAGGACCTGGCCGAGATCATCGCCGAACAGCTGTAGATACGAATTGCTGCAATGCTTCGCCCCCGGACCCTCGCGGTCCGGGGGCTTTTATTTGGCGGTCCGGTCGGCATAGAATAAAAAACAAATTTATTTTGGAGGAGGGTTGGATGAAAAAGTTGCTGGCGATTTGTTTGACCGTGGGGTTGCTGCTGGGCGCGGGCCTGGCCCAGGCCGATCAGGGCCAGGGCGAAAAACTGGTGCGGGACCTGTGGGCCCTGTTCGCGGCCAAGGACATGGCCAAGATCGAGGCCATGACCAGCCCGGGCTTTCAGTCGCTGCACACCTTCGGGGCCTATGGCAAGGCCAAGCAGATGAAGCTGCTGGCGGGCCTGGACCTGGGGCCCTACACCCTCAGCGATTTCAAGGTGACCGAGCAGGGGCCGGTGACCCTGGTTTCCTACAGGGTCAGCGTGGCCGAAACCATCAAGGGCAAGCGGCTGGATAAAAAGCCGGCCCCGCGCCTGAGCATATTCATCAAGACCGGCGAGGGCTGGCGGTGGGTGGCCCACGTCAATATGAAGCCGGTGAAGTAGGCCGTATGCGCCGCGTCTTTCCCTTGGCCTTGGCCCTGTGCCTGCTGCTGGCCTGCGCCGCCTGGGCCGAGCCGCCGGCGGACGGCGAGAAGCTGGTGCGCCAGCTGTGGCAGACCACGGCCGCCAAGCTCTGGCCCCAAAAGGCGGGGATGATTTCGCCGGCTTTCCAGTCGGTGCATTCCTTTGGCGCCCGGGGCAAGGCAGAGGAATTGGATCTTTTGAGCAAGGTTGATTTCGGCAAGTTCGAGTTGAGCGGCTTTCGCACCACCCAACAGGGGCCGGTGGTGGTGGTGACCTATCTGGGCAAGGTGGAGGAGATGATAAACGGCATGCGGGTGGACGGCAAGACCGCCGCGCGCATGAGCGTGTTCATACGCACCGACAAGGGTTGGCAGTGGCTGGCCCATGCCAACCTCAGTCCCATACCTTAGGGCAGGGGAGGGCCGGCACGAGCCCCCGGGTCCGCCAGGACTCGGGGGTTTGTTTTTGGGGGAGGGGAGGCGCTCGCTATCTGGCATTAGTGAGTCATTGCGAGGGCAGCCGCCTGGGACGGTGGTTTGGAAAGGGGGCCTGTCGCGGCGGGCCGTGGCAATCTTCCGCTTCCCTGGGCGTCTCGCAGGCATGACAAGGTAAAAGGAAGATCGCCACGGAGCAACGGGAGGGCGGTCCTTTTCAGGCTGGCCGCCGTGGCCGCCGCTCCTCGCGATGACGGCTATTGCTGGAGGCAGCGTTACTCTTCCGATGCCTTGAGGTCGCGTATCAGGCGGTCGAAGGCCTTTTTGTAGGAATCGTGGTTTTTCCAGTCCGTGAAGTCGCCGATGTGGCGCTGGCGCACTTTGGCCGCCCAGGCCTTATTCGAGTCCATCACAGTATCATCGAGCCGAATGGAGAACAGCACTGTCTTTTTGCGGGTGCGCTCTTCCTCAAAGGCGGTTGTTACCTCGTCTTCCACCCAGTCACTGTTGATGGATTGCTCTGAAAGCACCAGAAGTAGTTTGTCGTGGATGCGGATGCTGTGGTCCAGCCGTTCCAAAATTTTGTCGCCAATCTTTAGGTCTTCCGGCGCAAACCAGACGCGAACCTTATTGCTTTGCAAGTCGGCATGTAGCCTGCGGGCGAAGTCGTCGTCCTGGGATGAGTAGCTTATGAAGCAGGAATAAAACTGGAAAGGTTGGGAAGTAAGGGAAGGAATGAGTTTGATTAAATCCTCCGGTACGCCACAGCCGCGTAGGAATGTTTCGGGGATTTTGCCTTTGGATTTGTAGATGGTATCGATGCCTATCGTTGAGGGGCCTTCGTGTGTCACCGAATCCAAATTATGTACGGCGCTGAGGTCAACATCGGAAAGGGTTGTCCCAGATAATAAAGCATTTTTGAACTCGCAGTCCTCGATAGCGCTTCTATGGATGGCTGCCATCCTGAGATCCGTATCGCTCAAGTCCGATCGTATTAAGCACACGTTGTTTAGATATGTACCGTATAGGTCAGACTGGTTTAAATTTGTTTGGTGCAAGTTTACATTAATAAAATGTGCTCTACTTAGGTCTGCTTGATTGGAATTTGCTTTACTAAGGTTTACTCCAAACATTTGCGTCTTGAACAAATTTGCTCTACGGAGGTCCACTTCTGATAGGTTAACTTTGTAGAAATTCGCTCCGCTAAGGTCTGGCCTAATATGTCGATTTTCTTTCCTCCATTGATTCCAGCCCTTCACACCCTTTTTAAAAATAATGAAGTGCTCCGGATTAGCCACGACTCCCCCCTTTTCTTTACCAACTCTTTTTTTTCCCCACGCCCCACGCCAAACGTCCCGCCCATCATAACCCACCCCCGCCCCAACCGACTATCCTTGACACCGCACCCCGCTCCCCTT
>JAHJPG010000029.1 GCA_018819925.1 Pseudomonadota bacterium | reverse complement strand
GTCCGGGCCGGGGCCGGGTTGGCGCTGGGCCGGGATTCGGTGGCCGCCGTTTGGTCGCCGCCCGCCCGCTCCAGGCCGGAGATTATCTCGGCCAGGCTCACCACCGGCTTCACCTGGGTGAGCTTGAGCAGGGTCATCTCCATGACCAGGCGGGGCTGAGAAGCCCGGCGGAACAAATCCTCGCTGGCCGCCAAGTGGTCGAAAATCTCGTGCAGGGTCTCGGGGCTGTGGGGCCCGGCCTGGGTGCGCAGTCCGGCCATCTCCTCCAGGGTCAGCCCGAAAAGATCGGCCCCCTCCGGAGCGGCCTTGGCCGCGGCCAGGTTGCGGAAGTGCTCCTGCAGGGCCGCGTAAAAGGCCTGCATCTCCCCGCCGGCGGCATAGACCTGGCTCACCAGGTCCAAGACTTCCCCTGCCTGGCCGGCCAGCACCGCCGTGGCCGTGGCGCCCACCAACTCCCGGTCCACCAGGCCCAGCAGCTCCACCACCTCGGGGTGGGTCATGGAGTCCTTGCCCGCCGCCAAGACTTGGTCCAGCAGGCTCAACGCGTCGCGCACGCTGCCATCTGCCTCACGGGCCATGAGGGCCAGGCTCTCGCTTGGCAGGCTCAGGCCCTCGGCGGCCAGCACCTTGCCCAGGTGTTCGGCCAAGACCCTGGGCGGCAGGCGGCGGAAGTCGAAGCGCTGGCAACGGCTGAGGATGGTCAGGGGCACCTTGTGTACGTCGGTGGTGGCCAGGATGAACACCGCGTGCTCCGGCGGCTCCTCCAAGGTCTTGAGCAGCGCGTTGAACGCCGCCTTGGAGAGCATGTGCACCTCGTCCAGGATGGTCACCCGAAAGCGGCCCGACTGGGGATGATAGCGGATCATCTCCCGCAGCTCGCGCACGTCCTCCACCCGGGAGTTGCTGGCCGCGTCGATCTCCTGCACGTCAACCGCGCGGCCCTCGCTGATCTCCAGGCAATGCACGCACTTGCCGCAGGGGGTGGCGGTGGGGCCCTGTTCGCAGTTCAGGGCCTTGGCCAGGATGCGGGCCACGGTGGTCTTGCCCACCCCTCGTGGGCCAGTAAAACAGAAGGCGTGGGCCAGGCGGCCGCTTTCCAGGGCCCCGGCCAGGGTCCGGGTCACGTGCTCCTGACCAACCACTTGTTCAAAGGTGGCGGGCCGGTGCTTGCGGGCCAGGACCAGATAGCTCACGCGCCCCTCCAGGGCTGGGGTGGATAATTGCCCGTTATTTCAGGCCAATACAACAGAATCGCCACGGCAAAGATAGCATCGTCCCCCAGGGGTTGTCAAATGACGCCGGGATCGCCCTCGCTGATAATCCAAGGGGATGCCGAGGCCGCTGACCGACAACCCCCGGCCACGGCCAGGGCTCGGCCCATGCCGCCTCCCATGCGGCGTCTACTCCCCGCCCTCGGGAGTGCCGCCCTCGCCGGGCTCGACGGGTTCGAAGGGGCCCTTGCCATGACGCCACAAGGGCAGCACCCGGCCGCCTCCGGGCGGGGGCTTGATCTGGCGGTTTTGGCCGGTGCCGCTCAGGCGCTCCCGGGTCCAGCGCTTATGGCGGCGCTGAATCTCGCCGGGATCGTAAAAGCGCATCCAGTCTTCCTGGTAATGCCACAACTCCGGCTCGCCCTGCTTGAAGGCCAACTCCACCTCTTCGGGGTCGATGCCGGTGGGGTAAAGGTAGTCCAGGTCCTTTAGGGCCCAGTCCTCCCGGGAGAATTTGAGCAAGGCCATGCGGTAGCCCTTTTGGCGAAAGTCCAAGAGCACCTGACCGGCCAACTGGCGCACCAGGCGATCCTCGCCCTCGTCCATCAAGCGCTCGCCGATGATCTTGAACACGTGCTCGGCGCTGTCCGGATGCTTCAGGCCGATGGATGCCAGGGAGCGCAGGGCCAAGTCCCGGGCCGACCAGCCGGCCGCCTGGTCCCGGACCATGGCGGTAAGCCAGGGAATGGCCGACGGCCCCAGGCTGCCGAAGATGGAGGGCAAAAGCTCGGTGACCCAGTCGCAGTCAAAGGCATCCGACCAGCGCAGGGCGGCCACCAGGGGCAGCACCGACTCCTCGCCTCCCCTCAGGCCCAGGGCGTAGGTGGCATGCACCACCGCCCACCAGTCCGGCAGGTCGGCCAGCCAGCTCTGTTTGTCCATGACCATCTGGCCCAAATAGGGGGCCAAGCTATCGCGGAAGGCCACTTCCTCCACCGCGGCCCGGGGCAGACGGTCCTCGGCGGTGAACAGGGCCTCGAAAAGCTGGTCATCGGCCAGCCCGGCGTAGTAATCTCGCTCCACGGTGCACTCTCCAGACAAGGAAAGCACCAAGGCGCCCAGCATGGGCGCTATGCTGCCTCAATTACAGACTATACCCCAGCCCCCTGGGGCGCACAACCAATCCCGCCCGCCACCAAGGACCGGAGGAAAACATTATGGCCGTGGTTCAGTTCACCATCGTCCCCCTGGGAACCGGCTCCACCAGCTTGAGCGCCTATGTGGCCCAGGTGCATCAGGCCCTGGAGGAATCCGGGGTCAAAAACACCCTGACCCCCATGGGCACCGTGTTGGAAGGCCCCCTGGACGAGCTGCTCGCGGTTATCCGCAAGATGCACGAGCTGCCCTTCCTGGCCGGCTCCCAAAGAGTCATGACCCTTATAAACATCGACGACCGCCGGGACAAGGCCGGCAGCATGGAGCAAAAGCTCAAAAGCGTGCGCGAGAAGCTCTAGCCCGCCCCACTGGGCCATGTGCTATATTTTGGTTGATGCTTCTCGTCCTCAACGGAGAGTGAAGCCATGGTTTTGTTGAGCCGTGCTTGGCGATGCTGGAGAGCCATAGCGCTCCTGGCCCTGGTGATGTGCCTGTCCTTGGCCGCCTGCGCCAAGAACCCGGTAACCGGCCAGGACGAACTGGTGCTCATGAGCGAATCTCAAGAGGTCGCCATGGGGGCCAACTACTATCCCCAGGTGATCCAACTCAATCACGGCCTGACTCCGGGCGACCCCCAATTGCAGGGTTACGTGAACCGTTTGGGCCGCCGCCTGGCCAGGATCAGTCACCGGCCCAACCTTCCCTGGCAATTCACGGTGGTCAACTCCAGCCAGGTCAACGCCTTCGCCTTGCCCGGGGGGAAAATATCCATCACCCGGGGGCTCATCTCCAAGATGAGCAGCGAAGACGAGTTGGCCGGGGTGCTGGGGCATGAGATCGGCCATGTCACCGCCCGCCACGCCGTGGCCGGCTACACCCGGCAGATACTCATGACCGGGGCCCTGTTGGGCTTGGCCATCGCCCTGGGCGACAACGAATACGCCCCCGCGGCCCTGGCCGCCGCCGGGGTGGCCGGCAGCCTGATGATGCTCGGCTACTCCCGGGACCAGGAGCGCCAGTGTGACGAGTTGGGCTATGAATACATGACCCGGGCCGGCTACAACCCCGTGGCCATGGTCAGCACCTTCGAGTTGTTCAAGAAGATGCAAAAGACCGAGCCCAGCGAAATCGAGAGCTGGCTTTCCAGCCATCCCCTGCCCCGGGAGCGTATCGCCGCCGCCGAAAAACGGGCTCTGGCCTCGCCGTTGAGCAACCGGCCCTTCAACACCGCCGAGTTCAACCGCCGTTTGGCCAAGCAAAAGCGCCTGGCCCCGGCCTACGCGGCCATGGACAAGGGCAACGCCCTGGCCCGGAAGAAGCGTTGGGGCCCGGCCGCGGCCATGTACCAACGGGCCATCGCCGCCTATCCCCAGGAGGGCATGTTCCACTCCCGCCTGGCCATCGCCCAGATGCAACAAAAGCAATACCGCCAAGCCCTGACCAGCGCCCAAAAGGGAGCCCGCCTCAGCGGCGGCAACTTCTACCCCAGCTTTATCCTGGGCCTGGTGCAGCGGAGCAACCGAAACTATCGGGGGGCCCTGGCCGCTCATCATCGGGCGGCCCGCCTGATGCCCGACCACGTGGTCAACAACTTTTTCCTGGCCTACTCCTACGACAAGGTGGGGCAGCGCAAGAATGCGGCCACTTACTACCGCAAAGTGGCAAAGGCCTCTCCCAAGAGCAACTACGGCAAGGCGTCTCAAAAGCGCCTGGCCCAGATGGGCCTGCAATAATAAGCGCCCACTTGCCGGTCAGGGAAATGCTCTCGACTTTCATGCCCGCCGAAGCGGGGGGGAATGCCGGCTGACGGACGAACCGGGCGGACGGTGCGGGATTTGGGCCCTCTGACGGACCCCGTTCTAGCTGATAACCCAGATGGCGCAGTCCGTGGCCTGATGCACGATGGAACTGCTCACCGACCCGAAGAGAAATTCCTCGGCCTTGGACACGCCGCGCCGGCCCACCACGATGGTGCCGAACCCGCCCTGGCGCTGGGCAGCCATGATGGTTTCGGCGATGGTGCGGCCACCGGCTTCTTCCATGCGGGTGCTCACGTTGTAGGCGGGCAGGCGGGCCTCCACCAATATCTGGCGGGCCACATGCAGGCGGCCCAACAGCAGCTCCTTGCGCTGGGCCGCCGCTTCGGCCCGTTGCTCCGGGGCGGGATGGCCGTTGGACTCGGGAGCATGGTACACGGCCATGATCCGGACCCGGCAGGCGTCGGAGCCGCCCAGCACCCCGGCCAGATAGCGCACCGCCTGCAAGGAGCTTTCATGCTCGTCCACCGTGGCCAGAATGCGGTTCCAAATGGGCATCAGTCTTCCTCCTCGGGAAGCTCGGCTATGGCCGGAGTCAGCTCGGCCATCAATTCATCCACCCTCTCATAGAATACCGTGGCCCCGCTGGAAAAGTGCAACAACACGTTGTTCAGGCTGGCCGGCAGATAGGGATAAATTTTTCTCAGGTTCATCAATCGGTTTTTGATTATCAGGGAAAAATCCTCGGAGCGCAGGTCCTGTGCCGCCTGGGGATTTTCTTGCTGCACCAGCTGATAGGTCACGTCGCGCCGGGCCACGGCGTAGGCGAGCACGTTGCCCAAGCCGAATAGATCCAGGCCGTAGGGATTTTGCTTGAACTCGAAGTTGTAGTCAAAGTCGATCCAGGGCCAGGCCCCGCTGTCGGTGTCCACGAACAGGTGGTCCCGCCGGACGTCGCCGTGACGCTCGCCCTGGGTGTGCAGCCAACCGATGGCCCCGAAGGCCACGGATAGCTTGGTGAGCACCCGGCGCAAATGGCGCTCGAAATACTCCTGGTGGCCGCATTCCAGCTCTTGCAGATGATGATCCAGGGGGCCGCCATGGATGCGATCCAACACGCGCACCTGGTTGCCCGCCGTGTCCTGTAGGGATTCGCCCTGCATGAAGTTGGGGTTGCCTCTGACCAGGGCCAGTATGCGGGCCTCCTTGGCCGGGGAGCGGAAGCAGCGCACCTTGAATGCGCCCAGGGCCATTTCGAACTCCTCGAAGAACACCAGCTTGATGATCTTGGCGCTGCCGTCTTCCCAGTCCAGGGCCCGCTTGACCCAGTACTTGGGCTGCTCGTCCAGGCCGAAGCGCCCCTCGTACTCGGTTCCCTTGAGCACGAAGCGCCGCCCCTCAAGCTCCAGCACGTCGCCGGACTCCAGTTTCATGAACTCGGTGGTGTCGGTGACCAGGCGCACCCGGGTCAGGCGGCGGCCGGTAAGCTCCCGGGCGCGCTCGAGCAGCTCGGGTGCGTCACGCATGGGCCCCGCCTAGTGCCACACCGGCACGCTGGGAAAGCGGCCGGGGTCGGTGTGGGGGATGAAACGGGCGGCGGAAAAGCGGTTCATCAGGGCCTGGTTGACGTTCAGCTCCAGGTAGGTGAGCCGCCCCACCACCGCCTCCACCTGGGGCCGCGTCTCGGGCTCCAGCAGCAGCTTGCGGCACCCGGCCAGGGAGGAGTTGCCCAGGGGTATGAAGCGCTCCCGGTGCAGGTCCGGCAGCATGCCCAAGGTGATGGCCGTTTCCGGATCGATGACGTTGCCAAAGGCCCCGGCCACGAAAAAGGCGCTGAGGTCGCTGAAATCCAGGCCCACTTCACGCAGCACGGTGCTCAGGATGGTGTACATGGCCGCCTTGGAGCGCAGGAGAATGTCTATTTCCACCTCGTCCACATAGATGGCCTGGCCGGTGGCCGATTCCTGGGGCGTGGCCACCACGTAGGCCCAGCCCTCCTCGCTCTCGAATATGCGGGGGTGGCCGTGGACGCGGAACTTGCCCCGCATGTCCATGATACGGGTCAGGTAGAGCTGGGCCAACAGTTGCAACAGGCCCGAGCCGCACAGGCCCTTGGGTTTCTCCTCATGGCCGTCAGGTCCGGGGATGATCTTCAAGGTGGGCTCGTAGGTGGCCGGGTCTATCCTCACCCCTTCGATGGCGCCGGGCTGGGCCAGGATGCCCATCTTGGCCACCCCGCTCTCCAGGGCCGGGCCGGCGGCCCCGGCGCAGGCCACCAGCCATTCGCGGTTGCCCAGGACCACCTCGGCGTTGGTGCCCACGTCCACCAAGATGGCCAGGTCCGGCCGCTGGTGCAGGTCCGCGGCCACGATGCCCGCCACCAGGTCGCCGCCGAAATAGGAGCCCACGTTGGGCAGGGCCCAGGCCACCGCCCCGGGGGCCAGATCCAAGCCGATGTCTTGGGCATAGAAAGGGCTGGGCCGGTTGACCACCGGGATGTAGGGCTCCCGGGGGATGGACTGCACGTCCAGGCCCAGAAAAAAGTGGGTCATGGTGGTGTTGCCGGCGGCCACCATGCCGGTCACCTCCTCCACCCGCCGCCCGGCCTGGGCGCACATCCCGGCTATGACCTCCCCGGCGGCCTGCACCAGCATGCTGTGCAAGCGCTGTTGCCCGCCGGGCTGGGCCGCCGCGTGGATGCGGGTGAGGATGTCCGCCCCCACCTGGGTCTGGGGGTTCAGGCAGGTGCCCCTGGCCAGCTCTTTTCCGCCGGCCAGGTCGTGCAGGGAGGCCTGCAAGTGAGTGGAGCCCACGTCCAGGGCCACGCCCAAACCTTCGCTCCCCCAGAGCGCGCCGGGGACCTCCCGGGCGCGCGAGGCCAGTTCCGGTCCGGGCGAGGCGGCGGCGGCGTCTCCGGGCTCCACCTCTACCAAAACCGGTCCGGCCGGGCCGGTGCAGACCGTGGCGGTCACCTTGTACCCCGCCTGGCGCATGACCTGCGCGAAGCCGTCCAAACGGCCCACCGGCGCGGCGGGCCATAGCCCCTCCTGGCGGGACAGGGCTTTGCAAAGGCGGTCCATGGTCGCGGTGTTGTCGCCCAGGCTGGGCGGAGTCAGTTCCAAAAAGTATTTGCGGCAGTCGTTCATGAATGATCCTCGGCGCGGGCGTGTTGACAAATGTTGGCAGCATGGGCCGTTAAAGTCAAACCATTGGCCGCCCACCGCCAGGGGGTGTATTTTTCAGATCATGCGCTACCAAGGCCCCATCTACCGCCCACCTTCCGAGGCCGACAGCCTGCTGGTGCAGGCCACGGTGGGTTGTCCCCACAACAAGTGCAGCTTTTGCATGACCTACAAACGGGGCCCCCGCTTCCGGGTGCGCCCGGTGGCGGAGATCGTGGAGGACCTTGCCGAGGCCCGGCGCGAGCTTGGCCCAGGGGTGCGCACCCTGTTCCTCCCGGCGGGGGACAGCCTGGCCATGCCCACCGAGGAGTTGGCCCGGGTCTGCGCCCGAGCCGGGGATATGTTCCCCCAACTGGAGCGCATCACCGTCTACGCCGGGGTGAAAAGCATCCTGGGGCATGGCCCGGAGGGCTTGCGTCGGCTGCGTGAGGCCGGGCTCATGCGCCTGCACGTGGGCCTGGAAAGCGGCCACGACCCCACCCTGTTGCGGGCGAAAAAGGGGGTAACCAGCGCCCAGCAGATCCAGGCCGGGCGCATGGCCCTGGAGGCGGGCCTGGAACTCAGCCTGTACGTGATGCTGGGCTTGGCCGGACCCGATGACTCCCTGGCCCACGCCGAGGCCACGGCCCGGGTGGTGGGCGACATCAACCAGGCCGGCGAGCCGGTCCTGCGCCTCAGGACCCTCTTGCCCAAGATAAACACCCTGCTGCTGCACCAGATCAACAAGGGCCGCTTCACCCTATGCACCCCGCACCAGGTGCTGTCCGAGGCAGGAGCCATCATCGCCGCCCTGAGCGGCCCCCTGAGCCTGCACAGCGACCACTACACCAATTACCTCGACCTGGCCGGGCGGCTGCCCGAGGACCGGGAACGCCTCTTGGGGCAGATCGAGGCCGCGCGCAAGCTGCCCCGGAGCGCATTCCGGGCGGATTTCGTGGGCGCCCAATAGACCTCCCCTTGAGTAGCCGGGTTCGGGGTGTTATAAAGCAAAATCAGCCGTCCGCGCCGGATGCCGGGCGGATTCAAGAAGGGACAGGCATGATTTCCTCCTACGACGACATGGGGCCCCGCATCGACCTGGGGGGCGAGACGCCGGCCTCCGGACCGGCCGCCGGCAACTGGAACCCCACACCGCCCAGAACTCCCGGCGCGGCTCCGACTATCCCAGGGCCAGCCCCCAAGAGCGGCCCCGGCGCCCTGGGCCTGGTGAGCCTTATGCTCTCCCTGCTGGCCCTGGCAGTGGCCATGTGGGCCATCTTGAGCCAGCCGGAGATGATCCCGCCGCCGCCGATGTCGTCCTCGGTGGTGCCCGGAGCCACCGCCGAACGGGTGGCCAAGCTGGAAAAGGACGTGGGCGATTTGATGCTGCGCATGGTCACCCTGGAAAAGGAAATCAAGGCCGTGGCCTCCAAGGCCGGCTCGGTGACCAAGCTCACCGAGATATCCAACCGGATGGCCGGATTGCAAGACCGCCTGGACGCCCTGACCTTGGAGCGCAAGATCGCCGGCCTGGAAAAGAAGGCCCCAACGGCCCCGCCCCGGGAAAAAGCCGCCCCGGTGGCCGCCCCGGCCAAGGAAGAGCCAAAGGCCCAAGAGCCGCCCCAGGAGCCGGAACGGCCCAAGCAGGTGTACACCGTGCGCCGGGGGGACACCCTGTTCACCATCGCCCAGCGCTACAAGGTGACCATGCGCGACCTCAAGGCCTGGAACAGCCTCAAGAGCAACATGGTCATGGTGGGCCAGAAGCTGGTCATCTACAAATAAGGCCGGGCCTCACACAAAAGCATCGGCCCGCCCCTGCCGCCAGGCAGGAGCGGGCCGATTTTTATTGTCCAGCCCCGGGGCCTAGGCTTTTTCGAACACGTAGTTCAGGTTGCCGCCCGGCAACTCGTTGGCCCGAGCCACCATGTCCATGCCGATGGTGAGATCCTCGAAGGGCACCTGGCCGATGCGGCCGAAGACCTTGAAGTCGCCGTAATCCAACACCGCGATGGCATAGGGCAGATCCTCGCCAAAGCCTATGGGCGCGTACATCAGCTCGCTGAAGGTGGCCAGCTTGCCCGTGCCCTCCACCACGAACCACTCCACCGCCTCGCCGGGGCAGCGGAAGCAGTCGGCCCGGGGCGGAAAAAACACCTGGCCGCACTTGGCGCACTTGGTGCCGGCCACTTGGCCCTTTTCCAAATAGTCGATGAAGTCGTTGACCTTGGTGGTGGCGGTGAAGCTCACCGTGCCGAACTTCTTGAAACGGGCGTCTATTTCGGGTTTAGCCATGCCTCACCTCCCAAAGATGGTGACGTTGCCGTAGAGGCCCACGCCGCCAATGTTGTGCACCAGGCCGAACTGGGGATCCTTGACCTGCATGGCTCCGGCCTCGTCGCGCAGTTGCAGCACCACCGTGCGCACCTGGCTGCCGCCGGTGGCTCCGATGGGGTGGCCCTTGGATAGCAGGCCGCCGTCCACGTTCACCGGGATGGAGCCCTCCTTGTAGGTCTCCTTGGCCCGAATCAAGGCCGGACCCTGGCCCGGATCGGCAAAGCCCAGGTTCTCGTAGGCCATCATCTCGGCGATGGTGAAGCAGTCGTGCACCTCGGCCACGTTGATGTCCTTGGGGCCCAGGCCCGCCATCTTGTAGGCCTGGCGTGCCGCCTCCTCGGCCACGGCCAGACCGTGGAACTTTTCGCGGCAGCTCATGTTGATGGGCATGCTGGCCGCGCCGATGCCCAGAATCCACACCGGCTTCTTGATGCCCATTTCCTTGGCCCGCTTTTCGCTGGCCACGATGACACAGGAGCTGCCGTCGGCGTTGGCGCAGCAGTCCATCACCTTCAGGGGTTTGGACACCGGGTCCGCGTCCAGGCACTGCTGCAGCTCCACCGGCTTGCGATAAACCGCCTTTTCGTTGATCTGCCCGTAGGTGGCCGCCTTGACTCGGATCAAGGCCAAGTCTTCTTCGCTGGCCCCGAACTGGTTCAGATAGGCCTTGGCGTGCATGGCGTAGTAGGCGGGCATCATGGTGCCGAAGGGGCTCTCCCACTGGATGTCCGCCCCACGGCCCATGCGCTCCTGGCTCTCGGCGCTGCTTATCTCGCTCATCTTCTGGAAGCCCAGCACCATCACGCTCTCGTGCAACCCGCTGGCCACCAGGGAATAGGCCAGCTTGAGCCCGGTGGAGGAGCTGGAGCACAGGGTCTCCACGTAGAAGGTGGGCTGGGGGTTAAGGCCGCAATATTCGGCGATGACCCCGGCCGGGGAACGCTGCTTGTCATACTCCGGGGAGGAGCAGATCACCGTGGCCCCGATGTCGCTGTTTTGGGCCTTGGCGTCGGCCATGGCCTCGGCATAGGCATCGAAGGCCAACTCACGGATGGAACCGGGATAGCCGCGCACAAAGGCCGACTGACCCACCCCGATAACGGCAACTTTGGGCATCCTTAACTCCTTTTGACCTGTTGGCCGGAGGCGGCGATCCGCGCTCCAGGCTCACTTAATAGCTGCATTATAGCCGGGAGCATAGTTCAATTTTCCGCCCGGCACAAGCAAAACCGCCGCCCGGCCGCCGTCCTGGCGCTTGGATGCCAGGACTCGGGCAGTTGTGCTAAGATCGGAAAAATAATTTTCCGGATGCCGGGCCGTGCCACCCGCCACGACAGACCCGGCCCCTTCGTCCGAAAGGTAGGCCTATGCCTCTGGCCAAAATCGGCTCATTGCGCATGGTGGGCGAGGCGGCGGGCTGGCTGCTTATTCTGACCGGGCTTCACCTGACCGTTCTGTACTCCTATAATCTTTTCCATAGCCTGGCCGAGATCTTTTCGGTGGTGGTGGCCTGCGGCATTTTCATGGTGGCCTGGAACACCCGCGGCTTCAACCGCACGCCGCATCTCATCTTCCTTGGGGTGGCCTACCTTTTCGTGGCCGGGCTGGACCTCTTGCACACCCTGGCCTATAAGGGCATGGGGGTTTTCCACTCTCCGGGGGCCGACCTGGCCACCCAGCTTTGGATCGCGGCCCGCTACCTGGAGGCGGTTTCGCTCTTGGCGGCCGCCCTGCTGGCCCTGCGCCGGGTAAAAGCCGAGCTGCTTTTGTTGGTCTACGGAGCGTTGGCCGCCTTGATCCTGTGGGCCATCTTCAGCGGCCACTTTCCTGTCTGCTACAGCCCGGCTGACGGGCTCACCACCTTCAAGATTTTCAGCGAATACGCCATCTGCCTGCTGCTGGCGGTGGCCGGAATCGCCTTTTGGCGGCGGGCCGCCGTGCTGGACCCCACGGTGCTGCGCCTGATCATGGCCTCCATCGCCGCACCATCGCCTCGGAGATTTGCTTCACCGCCTATGCCAGCGTCTACGGCATGGCCAACCAAGTAGGCCATTATCTCAAGATCATATCCTTTTACCTCATTTACCAGGCCAGCGTGGCCGCCAGCCTCAAGCGGCCCTACGAAGTGCTCTTCCGCGACCTGGGAGTGCGCGAGCGGCGCTTGCGGGCCAGCGAGGGCCGCCTCAGGGCCATCCTGAGCAACGCCGCGGCCCTGGTGGTGTTTCTGGCCCCGGATTGGAAAATGCACGAGTTCAATCTAGGGGCCCAAGAAACCTTTGGTTGGCAGCGGGGCGAGGTATTGGCCCGGAACTTTTTACAAACCATGATTCCGCCCGCCCAGGCCGAAACGGTGGAACGCGTACTTGGCGAAGCGCTGGCGGGCAACCCGCAGCGCGCGGTGGACAGCGTGATGCTGGACCGCCAAGGGCGGGCCCACCACATTCTGTGGAACTGCACCCGCATTGACGACAGCCAAGGCCAGGCCCTGGGGGTGGTTATCAGCGGTCTGGACATTACCGTGCGTATAAAATATGCCCAGGAGCGGGAAAAGCTGATCGAGTCCCTGCAAGAGGCCCTGGCCCAGGTCAAGACCCTGTCCGGCCTGCTGCCCATCTGCTCCAACTGCAAAAAAATACGCGATGATTCGGGCTACTGGCGAAAAATCGAGGAATACCTGCAAAAGCACTCCCAGGCCGAGTTCAGCCACGGCCTGTGCCCCCAGTGCGCCCACCAGCTCTATCCCAATATCTTTCCCCGCCCCTAGGCCCGGCCGCAAACAAAAAGCCCTGGTAATCCACCGAAAAATCGTTAGATTATGAAATCAAGCGGGTGGGGACGCCTCCTGAAAGCCTGTGGCGCTCCCTTTGACACCCTCTATGTTGTTGTGTTAGATTTTTACAGCCCAACATGTTGGGCATAAAATAGGCCCTGGTCATCCGGCGCCCACCCGGGGAGTTGGACGGCGGGCCGGACCGCTTGGGAGGTCTTCCCCGTGCTCGATCTCAAGTTTCTCCGTGAAAACCTGGAGTTGGTAAAAACCGCCGTGGCCCAGCGCCAGGCCAGTGTGGACCTGGCCGGCTTCGAGGCCCTGGACGCCCGGCGGCGCGAGGTATTGCCCGAGTTGGAGAGCCTCAGGGCCCGGCGCAACGAGGTGAGCCAGGAGGTGGGCCGCGTCAAGCGCGAGGGCGGCGACCCAAGCGGCGTCTACGCCGAGATGAAACAGGTGGGCGGGCGCATCAAGGAGTTGGAGGGCGACATCGCCGGGGTGGAGCAGGCCATAAAAGACGTTCTGCTCACCATCCCCAACCCGCCCCACGCCTCGGTGCCCGTGGGCAAGGGCGAAGAGGACAACCCGGTGGCCGAAACCTGGGGCGAACCGCCCAAGTTCGACTTTGAGCCTCTGAATCACTGGGACATCGGCGAGGCCCTGGGCATCATAGATTTCGAAGCCGCCGCCCGCATGACCGGCAGCCGCTTCGTGGTGCTCAAGGGGGCCGGCGCCCGCTTGGAGCGGGCCCTGACCAGCTTCATGCTGGACATGCACACCACCGAGCACGACTACCGCGAGGTGCTGCCGCCGTTCATGGTCAACAGCCAGGCCATGACCGGAACCGGCCAGTTGCCCAAGTTCGCCGAGGACCTGTTCAAGCTGGAGGGCACCGACTACTGGCTCATCCCCACCGCCGAGGTGCCGCTGACCAACCTGCACATGGGCCAGGTGGTGGAGGCCGAGCGCCTGCCGCTCAAATACACCGCCTACACCCCCTGCTTCCGGGCCGAGGCCGGCAGCCACGGCAAGGACGTGCGCGGCCTCATCCGGCAGCACCAGTTCGATAAGGTGGAGTTGGTGCGCCTGGTGCGTCCGGAGGAGAGCTACCAGCATCTTGAGGAGTTGACCGCCAACGCCGAGGAGGTGCTGCGCCGCCTGGGGCTGCCCTACCGCAAGGTGGTGCTATGCACCGGCGACCTGGGATTCTCGGCGTCCAAGACCTACGACCTGGAAGTGTGGCTGCCCGGGCAGGACCGCTACCGCGAAATAAGCTCCTGCTCCAATTTCGAGGACTTCCAGGCACGGCGTGCGGGTCTGCGCTTCAAGGAAAAGGGCGCCAAGGGCACCACCTTGCTGCACACCCTCAACGGTTCGGGCCTGGCCGTGGGCCGCACCCTGGTGGCCATATTGGAAAATGGCCAGCAGGCCGACGGCACGGTGAAGTTGCCCCCCGCCCTGGTCCCCTACATGGGTGGGATGGAAGTCATTACCCCGGAGGACTGACAACGCCCGTGAAAGCACCCCTAGCTCGCTGGTTAGCCTCAGCTTGCCGCCCCTGGCGGGCGGCGGCGCTTTGTTTGTCCCTGGCCGCGCTCCTATTGTCGGCCGCCCCTTCCCTGGCCGGGCAAGAGTCCCTGGACAAGGACCAACTGGCCCGTATTCTGGGGGGAAGCTGGGTCCCCCGTCTGGCGGCGGGCTACACCCTGGAGCTAAAGCACGACAAGCTGGGGCGCATGCGCCTGGAGCCCACCATAAGCCCCTTTTTGCAGGCCAGGGCCGAAGGCTGGCTAAGACCCCTGAAGAGCCGGCGAGCCGCCCTGGTGGTGGTGGAGCCCAGCAGCGGCAAGGTGCTGGTGTTGGCCGGAGTGCGCCATGGCCGGATGGACCCGGGAGTGGCCCTGGACGCCAATCCCCCGGCGGCCAGCCTATTCAAGATGGTCACCGCCGCCGCCGCCTTGCAGGAAGCCGGTCTGGAGGCCGCAAGCCCGTTGGGTTTCGTGGGCCGGCCTCACACCCTGTACCGCTTTCAGCTCAGTGAGAAGCCGCGCTACCGGCCCCAGCAGGTGAGCTTGGCCAAGAGCTTCGCCTCCTCCAACAACCCGGTCTTCGCCCGCCTGGGCATCTTCCAGTTGGGCGGCGGCCTGCTCACCAGTTATGCCCACTCTCTGGGCTTTGAAAAGCGCTTGCCCTTTGAATTGCCCATGGAGCAAAGCTGCCTGGTGCGTCCGGCCAGCGACTACGGGGTGGGCGAGATGGCCAGCGGCTTCAACCGGATCACCACCATGAGCCCCTTGCACGCGGCCTTGCTGGTTTCCGCCTTTATAAACGGCGGCCACTTGCCCGAGCCCTATATCGTCAAGCGCCTTACCCGGGCCGACGGCCTGGTCTACTACCTGGGCAAGCCCCACCTGGGACCGGCCATCGTCAGCCAGGAGACCTGCGGCCAGATGCAATCGCTGTTCGAGGCCACCGTGGAGACGGGCACCGCCCGCAGGGCCTTCCGCCGCCTCAACCGCGACAAGGTGCTAAAAAATCTGGAGTTGGGCGGCAAGACCGGCACCATCCGGGGCCTGGACCGCAGCGAGCTGTTCGAGTGGTTCGCCGGCTATGGCCGCGACCCGGTTAGCGGCCGCACCCTGGCGGTGGCCGCCCTGGTGGTGCATGGCAAGGTGCGCCACGCCAACCCCCGCCACCTGGCCCGCCTTATGCTCAAGGAAGCCTTCCGCACCGACCTCTACGCCAAAAGAAAGCCCGGCGCCGTTTATTAGCGCCGGGCTGTCAGGTTCCGTTGGGGAGCGAGGCTAGAGGCCCTTGTTCACCGGAGTCTTTTTCTTGGCCACCGTGGGCTTGAGGGTGAAGGCCACCACGTTGCTCACGCCCTTGTCCATCATGCCGCCGAAGACCCTCTGGGTGAAGCCGAGCACCAGGGCGGGCCGGCCCACGTTGCCCACGTCTCCGATCACATAATCCGCGACGTCGCCCTGGATGCGCGGGGTGCGCCAATCCTCCACCATGGACAGCCCGTTCCAGGACATGCCGTAGATGGTGCCCTCGTAGATCATGCGGGTGTGCTCCATTATCATGCCGAAGCGCCCCTTGACCTGTAGGCAGAGGATCTCGTGGCGGCCGTCCTTGTTCATGTCGGTGAGATAGAACCGGCTGTAGAGATACCACCAGGAGGACTCGTAGTCAGTACCCTGCAATTCCATGTATTTAAGGAACTTGCTTGAGGCATTATAGGTTTCGCCGCTGATCCACATCTGCTGGTTCTTGTCGTTGTAAACCCTCATGTGCATGGTGGGGCCGATCAAGATGGTGTAGAGACGGCCCGAATTGTTCAAGTCGGCCAGCACGAAGTTGAAGATCATGGCCGGCTCGGGCAAATTCATCACCCGCTCTTTCTCCAGCTTGCCGCCTTTGTAGTGCATCTTGAACACCGGCCCCCAGAAGGGGCTGTCCACGGCCGAGCCCTGGGCGAAGAGCCAATCACCCTTGCCCAGAGGGTTGGGCTGGGCGCGGAAATAATATGGAACGTCCTTAACCTTCATGCGGGGGCCGCCGTCACGCCACTCCAACACGAAGCTGTCCACGCTTTCGAAGAGGCGGTTGGACACGTATATCTCCGGGATGCCATCGCCGTCGATATCGGCGCAATCCACGAAAAGATAGTCGCCCTTGGGCCCGTTCTTAAACTCATACATCAGGCGGAAGGCGTCGCCAGTTAGGCGATAGAAACGCAGGCGATCGGCGAAAAGGACCAACAGCTCGTTTTTGCCGTCGCCGTCAATATCCGCCACCGCCACCGAATTGAGGATGCCATTGAGGCGGGGGCTGCGCCAGTAGCGGTCGCTCTCCACGCCGGAGAGCTCCTTGAGGAACAGCGGGTTCAAGGGGCTGATGTTGGCCGGCAGTTTCTCCAAGCCGCTGGAGCCGCCCACCGCGGCGGTCTTGGCGCCCTCTTTGGCCTCGTTCTGGGCGGCGATGGCATCGGGCCGCTTGAATATTTCGGCGTTGATGCGCTGGGCGAACTGGTTGACCTGGGGGATCACCGCGTCCAGGTCCTTGGCATGCACAAAGGCGGTGAGGGCCTGGCCCGGCTGGTCCACCTTGACCACCCGGGCATCCACGCTGATGGTCTTGCCCAACTTGGTTATGGAGCCATAGACCACCACCTGGGCGCTGAGGTCCTTGCCGATCTGGCGGGCCTTGGCCTCGTTGTAGGGCGGGGGGAATTTCTTGAGCAGGGGAGCCACAAGATCCGGCTCCACCACTGTCACCTTGTCTTGCCAGGGTAGGCGGGAAGCCAGCATGTCCCGCAGGCCCTTGGTCAAAAAGGAAATGTCCTCTTGGCTGTTGGCCGTGAAGGGCAAGATCGCCACCCGGGCGGGGCTGGCGGCCCAGGAAGTGCCGGCGGCGGACATCGGTCCGGTTACCGCCAATAGGGCCACGACGGCCCACAATACAAGGCTGCGCTTCATAAAAAAAATACTCCTCCCACCTCTGCTCCGCCCTCCAGGGCGAAAATCTGGCATGGACTGCCAAGCTGTAACACGGTCTCGGCGGTGGCGTCAAGAAAAGGGCCGTGGCCCCAACGACTTGACACAAGCCCGCCCTGGCACCACAATTCAGCTATGGCGCGTCACGCCCCACCGTGGCGCACAAGTTATATAGTTTACCAGTAACAAGGGAGCCCGGCATGGAGTGCCCGCACTGCCAACAGGAACTGCCCGCCCTGCCCTGCGCCACCTGCGGCCAAAAGGCCCTTACCGGCGCAGCATTTTGCCATAACTGTGGCCATCAGTTGCCCGCCCCGGAGGGCGAGCCGCCCAAGCTGTTGACCTGCGCCTCCTGTGGCCACGAGTCACCGCCCGCGGCCAACTACTGCGCCCAATGCGGCGAGTCCCTCGCGGAACCCGACGAGGAGGAGGCCGGCGAGGGTTTTGACCCCGGCAAGCGCACCGCCTGCAGCGACGGCAGTTGCATTGGAATCATCGGGCCGGACGGCAAATGCACCGAGTGCGGCAAGCCCTACACCGGCCCTGCCGAGTAGGGGCGGCCAGTTCATGTACCGGCTCATGGTCACCGGCCGCTTCGCCGCGGCCCACAGCCTGCGCAACTTCAAGGGCCGCTGCGAGGCCCTGCACGGCCACAACTGGCGGGTGGAAGTGGTGGTTGAGGGCGAAAAGCTGGACAAGGCCGACCTCTTGATGGACTTCGGCGAGCTGAAGAAGCTCATGAACCAGGCCATGGACCGCTTGGACCATTGCCACCTCAACGAGGTGCCGCCATTTGACCAAGTGAATCCATCCAGCGAGTTGATCGCCAAGCACCTTTTCGAAACAATCGCCCTGGGGCTGCCCGAGCACGTGCGCATGCGCTCGGTTTCGGCCTGGGAATCGGACGACAGCCGGGCCACCTATTCGGACATCTAGCCCTTCACTAACGGCAGGCTTCAGACGAGGGGCGGGGTTTTCCCCGCCCCTCTTTTACGCCCGCCGGTCTAGGAGGCGGAACCGCCGCCCGCCTTTTCCGCGCCCAAGGGGGTGCTACGGGGAGCCCAGCCTCCCCGCCGCAACTCCTGGAGGTCGATGGTCTTGATGGATGGTGAGTGCAGGGTGCGGTAATGGATTTTCCCTCCGGGGATGTCCGAGACGACGGTCCATTGGGTGCTTATGTGATCGATCACCGGCGAGATGGATAGTATCTGGATCACGGCCAGCCCGGTGTCCACCGCCTCGCGCCCCTTGGCCAGGGGGGGCACGTGGGCCAGGTAGTACGCCCCACGCAAGAAGCGGTCCAGGGAGCCGGCCCCGCCGGGGACCGACTTCCAGGCGCTACCCTTGGCGGGCAGGGCCGCGTAGCACAGGGCATAAGGCGAGTTGGTCAACACCCTGACCGCCGGGTTCTCCTGCACCACCAGCTTGCCGTCCAGGTACTCCAACACGGCCGAGTTTCCGCCGCGGTCATGCACGAACAGATGCAGCTTTATCTCCACCATGTCCGTGCCTACCGAGGCCAGGCGATAGCGGCCGCTGCGGGCGTCGGCCACTGCCTCGCCCACGGTGGCGAAGTTGTCCAACAGGTATTGGACCCAATCGGCCACATCCAGCACCGGCCGGGCGTCCTGGGCCGGCAAGCGGCCTTCAAATAGATAATAGGAGCCCACCTTGAGCCCGGCCTGGTTCATGCCGTCCACCCCGGCGGCCACCTGCTCCACGCCGTAGGCCTGGTTCTTGGCGGGAAGCAGGATATTGAAAGCCACGCTGCCGTACTTGGAGGTCCAGCGCAGGGGAGAAAGGCCCTTGGCCACGTAGGTCGAGGCCTTGGCCTGTCCCGGCGGGGAGACGCGAATCTCACCCAGGCTGGTCATGAAATCAAAGTTGCGGGCGGAAACCACGGGTTCGGCCAGAAAGACCTCGGAGCAGGCCGAACCGAGTTGCGGCGCCAAAGCGGTGAGAGCCGCCAGCATTGCGATCAACAGGAACTTGGGCTTGAACATCTTGCGTGGTCCTCCAAGGAAATTACGTCCACGGCACAGAGGATTCTTGCGCCACAATCCCATCCGGGTCAAGCGATCTTCGAGGCGGCTTCAGTCCGGCTAGCCGGCCATCAGCAGATGCGGGGCAAGGGCTCGCCGGAGAGCATGTCCAGGATGCGCCGCCCTCCCACGCTGGTGTTTATCCACACCCGGCCCGCCCGCTCCCCGCCGCAGTGGCCGATGATGGCCGCGCCCTTGCCGTGGGCATCGGCCCGCATGGCCGCCAGGGCCGCCGGGGCCTGCTCGGCCTCCACGATGCAGATCAGCTTGCCCTCGTTGGCCAGATACAGGGGGTCCAGGCCCAAAAGCTCGCACACCCCGGCCACCGCCGGGTCGATGGGAATGGCCGCCTCGTCCAGCTCGATGCTAACTCCGCTGGTGGCCGCTATCTCGTTGAGGGCGGTGGCCAGGCCGCCCCTGGTGGGGTCGCGCAGGGTGCGCAAGCCCGGGCAGGCAGCGATGAGCCCGGCGGCCAGGTGGTTCAAAGAGGCCGAATCCGAAGCGATGGGCGCATCCAGGCCCAGGCCCTCCCGGGAGGCCATGATGGTCACCCCGTGGTCGCCCACCGTGCCCGACACCAAGACCGCGTCGCCGGGTATGGCCTGGCTGGCCCCGATCTCCAGGCCGTCGGGAATCACCCCGATGCCGGTGGTGTTGATGAACAGCTTGTCCGCCTGACCCCGGCCCACCACTTTGGTGTCCCCGGCCACCACCATCACCCCGGCCTCCTTGGCCGCCTCGGCCATGGAGGCCACCACCCGCTCCAGGTCGCTGATGGCCAGGCCTTCCTCCAGGACGAAGCCCACGGTGAGGTAAAGGGGCGTGGCCCCGCGCATGGCCACGTCGTTCACCGTGCCATGCACCGCCAGGGAGCCGATGTTCCCGCCCGGGAAAAAAATGGGGTCCACCACGAAGCTGTCGGTGCTCACCGCCAGGCGGCCCGGGGGCGGCGAGAGCACGGCGGCATCGTCCATCTGGCCCAGCACCTCGTTGCCCAGGTGCTTGGCGAAAAGGCCGCCCACCAGCTCGGCGCTGGCCTTGCCCCCGGCCCCGTGGTCCAGCATGATGCTTCCCTTCATGGCCATGTCACCTCTCCGATTTCGTGTGGGCCGGGTTCACAGGGTGGCCCCCACCTGCCAGGGCACGAACTCATTGTCCCCAAAGCCCAGGGCCTCGCTCTTGGTGGGACGCCCCGAGGCGGTGATGAGTATCAGCTCGAATATGGCCCGGCCCATATCCTCCACCGTGGCCTCGCCGTCGGCGATGGGCCCGCAGTTGATGTCCATGTCCTCGGCCATGCGCCCGTACATTGCGCTGTTGGTGGCCAGCTTCAGGCTGGGGGTGGGCTTGGAGCCGCACACCGTGCCCCGGCCGGTAGTAAAACACACCAGGTTGGCCCCGCCGGCCACCATGCCGGTGATGGAGACCATGTCGTAGCCGGGGGTGTCCATGAACACCATTCCCTTGGCGCTTACCGGCTGGGCGTACTCGTACACCTCCACCAGGTTGCCGGTGCCGCCCTTGGCCACCGCGCCCAGGGATTTTTCCAGGATGGTGGTCAGGCCGCCGGCCTTGTTGCCCGGCGAGGGATTGACGTCCAGGTTGGCTCCTTGCCGGGCGGTGTATTGCTCCCACCATTTGATGCGCTGGGCCAGCTTGTCGCCCACCTCTTGGCTAATCGCCCGGCGGGTGAGCAGGTGCTCGGCCCCGTAGATCTCCGGCGTCTCGCTGAGGATCGCCGTGCCGCCGTGGCTCACCAAGAGGTCCACCGCCGCGCCCAGGGCCGGGTTGGCGGTTAGCCCGGAGTAGGCGTCCGAGCCGCCGCACTCCAGGCCCAGCACCAGGTGGCTGGCCGGGAGGGCTTGGCGCCGGGCCTGGCCCGCCTGGGGCAGCATCTCCTTGATGATCTCCACCCCCCACTGCACGGTTTTGGCGGTGCCTCCCGCCTCCTGGATGTTCATGGTCCTGAGCAGCGGCCCTTCGCTGAGGGACATGTTCTCCATGAGGGAGCTTAGTTGGTTCACCTCGCAGCCCAGGCCCACCAGCAGGACGCCGGCGAAGTCGGGGTGGCGGGCGTAACCGGCCAGGCAGCGCTGCAAGTAGTTGAAGCCCACGCTGGCCGCCGACTGGCCGCAGCCGGTGCCGTGGCCCAGGGCCACCACCCCGTCCACCCCTGGATACTGGGCCAGCAGTTCCGGGCCCACCGCGTCGGCGATGAAACGGCATACCGAGGCGGAGCAGTTGACCGTGGCCAGCACCCCCAGGTAGTTGCGGGTGGCCGCCCGGCCGTCGGCCCGCAAGTAGCCTTGGAAGGTGGCCTGCTCTTCGGGCGCGACGTAGGCCGTGGGCTTGGTCTCGCTGCCGATGGCCAGGTCCCGGGCGAACTGCTCGAAGTGCAGGTTGTGGGAGTGCACATGCGCTCCGGCGGCCACGCCCTGGGAAGTGGCCCCGATGATCTGGCCGTACTTGCGCACCGCCCGGCCGGCGGCCAGGTCGCGCCGCGCCACCTTGTGCCCGGCGGGTATGTCCTCGCGGCAAGCGAGGCCGTATGCCTCCAGTTCGGTCCCGGCGGGCAAATCGCTCAACGCCACCAGGATGTCGTCGTCTGGGTGCAGCAAAAGGGTCAGGGGGTTGTTTTCAGCCATGGGTGCTGTCCATTCTTAGCCTTGCCAGGTTGTCCAGGTTTCGACCTGTCACTCGTCGCGCCGGTAGCGGTGCCAGGCCGCGCAGGTGCCCTCGGCCGAAACCATGCAGGGCCCCAGCGGCGAAGAGGGGGTGCACACCCCGGCGAAGAGCTTGCACTCCGGTGGAGGGATGAGCCCGCGCAGCACGTCCCCGCAGCGGCAACCGGGGTGGTCCTTGGCCGGCGGCACATCCACGTCGAAGCGCCTCGCCGCGTCCAGGTGGGCGTAGGCCTCCCGCAGGGCCAGGCCGCTGGCGGGGATATGGCCAAGGCCCCGCCAGGGCGCGTCCACCGGCTCAAAAACCTGGTTCATCAGGGCCATGGCCGCCGGATTGCCCTGGGCATGCACCGCCCGCTTGTATTGAATTTCCACCTCGCTGCGCCCCTGCTCCACCTGGTTGACCAGCATGAGGATGGAGGCCAGCACATCCGTTGGTTCGAATCCGGCAACCACGCAGGGCAGGCCCCGCTCATGGGCCACCGGCTGGTAGCAGGCGGTGCCGATCACCGTGGTCACGTGGCCGGGGCACAAAAAGCCGCCTAGCCCCAGGTCCGGCCCGGCCAACAGAGCGGCCAGGGCCGGGGGCAGCAGCTTGTGGGCGCTCAGAACGCTGAAGTTGGTCAGACCCTGCTTTTCGGCGGTAAGCAGAGCGGCGGCCACGGTGGGGGCGGTGGTCTCAAAACCGATGCCTAGAAACACCACCTGCTCGCCGGAACGCCTCTCGGCCAGGGCCACCGCGTCCAGGGGCGAATACACCACCTCCACCGCGGCCCCGGCGGCCCGCTGGGCGGCCAGGGAGCCGTGGCTGCCCGGCACCCGCACCAGATCGCCAAAGGTGGCCACCACCACCCCGGGGGTCTGGGCCAGTTTGACTGCCCGGTCTATCTCCTCGGTGGCGGTTACGCACACCGGGCAGCCCGGCCCGGAGACCATGGCCACGGTGGGCGGCAGCATGGTGTGCAGGCCGTGGCGGGCCAGGGCCATGGTGTGAGTGCCACACAGCTCCATGAAGCGCACCGGGGTCTTGCTGGCGCGCCGGATTTGGGCGGCCAGCTCTTTGGCCATGGCCGGGTCGCGGTATTCGTCAACGTGCTTCACGCCGGGCCCTCCTCGCTGGTCAAAACGGTAACGTCTCCGGCCAGCCTGCCTTGCCCCCAGGCATTGGCCGCAGCCACCGCCTGGCCCAGGCTCAGGCCGCCGTCGTTGCTCGGGGCCTGGGCGGCGGAAAAAACCTCCAGCCCGGCGGCCTCCAACAGAGGCGGCAGCCCGGCCAGCAGGCAGGCGTTCATAAAGCAGCCCCCGCCCAGGCACACCCGGCCCAGGCCGCTGGACTCAGCCCCGGCCAGCACCCAGGCGGCCAGGCCGGCCAGGAGCCCGGCGTGGAAACGGGCGCTCACCCTGGCCGGGTCAGCCCCGGCCAAAACGTCAGTCACGATCTCTTCCATCACCGAGGCCCAGTCCAGTTCCAACAGGCCGCCGTCTTCGCGCAGGGCAAAGCCATAGCCGGTTTCGCCCGGCCCGGTCATGGCCTGCTCCAGCTCCACCGCCGCCTGGCCTTCGTAGGCCACGGCCAGGCGCAGGCCGCACAGGGCGGCCACGCCGTCGAACAGCCGCCCCAGGCTGGAGGTGCGCGGGGTGTTTAGGCCACGGCCCATCATCTTGCCCACCAGGCCCAGCTTGTCCCCGTGGGCGCGCAGCACTTTTAGATCCAATGCAGCCGCTCTCTCCGCCCCCATGGCCTCGATGAGCAGGGCCAGGCCCACCCGCCAGGGCTCCTTGACCGCCGCCTCGCCGCCGGGCAGGGAAAAGGGACGCAGCCGCCCCAAGCGGCGATACCCGGCCAGCCCGGCCTGCAAAAGTTCGCCGCCCCACACCTTGGCGTCGTCGCCGTAGCCGGTGCCGTCCAGGCACAGGCCCAGCACCTGGCCGTCCAGGCCGTGCTCGGCCATCACCGCCACCGCGTGGGCGTGGTGGTGCTGCACCCTCACCAGGGGCAGGCCCTGGCGGGCGGCCCACTGGCTGGAGAGGTAGTCCGGGTGCAGGTCGCAGGCTATCACCTCCGGCTGGGCCTCCAGGATGCGGCTCAAATGCCCGGCGGTGAGTTCGAAAAACTCCAGGGTGCGCAAATCGTCCAAATCGCCTACGTGCTGACTGACAAAGGCCTCCCGGCCCCTGAGCAGGCACAGGGTGTTTTTCTGGTGCCCGCCCACGGCCAGGATGGGCGGGCAGCCCTGGGGAATCAGCCCGGGCCGCAGGATCAGGGGCGAGGGCACGAAGCCCCGCGAGCGGCGCAACTGGCGCATGGCCCCGCCCACCACCCGCACCACCGAGTCGTCGCTGCGCAGGTAGATATCCCGGTCGTGCAAGAGCATCAGGTCGGCGATGGCCCCCCGCGCCGCCGAAGTCCCCAAACGGCGCGCCGCCTCTTGGTTGTCCAGGCAGATGGGCTCGTCGCTGATGTTGCCGCTGGTCATCACCAACGCGGTAAGCCCCAGGCGAGCCACCTCGGCCAGCAGCAGGTGGTGCAGCGGGGTGTAGGGCAGCATCAGCCCCAGCAGACGGTTGCCCGGGGCCACCCCCGGGGCCAGCCCGGCCTCGGGCCGCAGGGGAGCCAGCACGATGGGCCGCTCCCGGCTGGCCAAGGCTTGGGCGCTGTCGTCGTCCAGGTCGGCCAGGGCGCGGGCCGCTTCCAGGTCGGGGGTCATCACCGCCAGGGGCTTTTCCTCGCGGTGCTTGCGGCTTCTGAGGCGCTCCACTGCCTCCGGGTTCCTGGCGTCCACGGCCAGGTGAAAGCCGCCCAGGCCCTTGACGGCCAGCACCTTGCCGTTGGCCAGGGCCCTTGCCGCCGCCGCGGCGGGATCGGGCTCGTCAAGCTCACTGCCAGCCGCGTCGGCCAGCCACAAACGGGGGCCGCAGACCGGGCAGGCGTTGGGCTGGGCGTGGAAGCGGCGGTCGCCGGGGTCCTCGTACTCCGCCCGGCAGGCGGGGCACAGGGTGAAGGCGCGCATGGTGGTCTGGGGCCGGTCGTAGGGCAGGTCTTGGATTATGGTGTAGCGGGGGCCGCAGTGGGTGCAGTTGATGAAGGCGTAGCCGTGGCGGCGGTCGGCGGGGTCGTTCATCTCGGCCAGGCAGGCCTCGCACACCGCCACGTCCGGGCTGATCAGGGTGCTGCGCCTGCCGGCCTGGGAGGCCCGGATGGTGAACTCGCTCTCGCCCGGCTCGGGCGCGGCCTCGTTGCGATTAACCTCGTGGATGTCGGCCAGGGGCGGGGCTTGGGAAATCAGGCGGCCAAAGAACTCCTCCACCGCCTGAGGGCTCCCCTGCACGGCCAACTCCACCCCGGCGGCGGTGTTGCCCACCCAGCCGGTGAGCCCCAGGCCCCGTGCCAGGTTGTAGACAAAGGGGCGGAAGCCCACCCCCTGCACCACGCCCTTCACCTGGGCTTGGCCGCGCGCCCGCCCTGAATTCAATGTCTAACCCCTGACCCAGCTCTCCAGCCAGGTCACCCAGTCCCCCAGCCCCTCCCCGGTGCGGCAGGAGATGTCGAACACCTTCTGTTGGGGATTGAGCGTCCGGCAAGTGGCGTGGATGCGCTCCAGGTCGCAGTCTATGTAGGGCAGCAGATCTATCTTGTTGACCAGAAGCACCCCGGCGGCCCGGAACAGGGCCGGGTACTTGGAGGGCTTGTCGTCGCCCTCGGTCACCGATAGCACCGCCACCTTCATGTCCTCGCCCAGGTCAAAGTCCACCGGGCACACCAAGTTGCCCACGTTCTCGATGATGAGCAACTCCAAGCCCTCCAGTTCCAGGGCATCCAGGGCCTCGCCGATCATGGGGCCGTCCAGGTGGCAGGCCCCCTGGGTCTGGATCTGCACCGCTGGAACCCCGCAGGCGGCCACCCGCTGGGCGTCCTCGTCGGTCTGGATGTCCCCCTCTATCACCGCGCACCTGAGCCGCCCGCCCAGGCGCCTCAGGGTCTGCTCCAAGACGCTGGTCTTGCCCGCCCCGGGGCTGGAGATGAGGTTGAGCACCTTGATGCCCTGGGCGGCGAAACGCTTCCGAAGCGCCTCGGCCAGGGTCTGGTTGGCTTCCAGGATGTTGCGCCCCACCTCGATCTCGGCCATGCCAGCCCTCCCGGCGGTCTATTCCGCCTCGATGTGATCCACGTAAAGCTCCTGGCCGGAGCTGAGTTCGATCTCCTTGGAGCCGCAGTCCGGGCAGGCCTCCACCAGGCCGCTCATGTCCATCCGGGCCCCGCAGGCCCGGCAAATCCCCATGGCCGGCACCCGCTCTATCTCCAGCACCGCATCGGCGGCCGGAGTGCCCTCCTTGATTAAATCGAAGCTGAAAGTCAGCGAGCTGGGCACCACGCTGGCCAGCGCCCCGATCTTCACCGCCACCTTGGTCACCCGGTTCGCCCCGTGGCGGCCGGCTTCTTGAAGGACTATGCCCAGCAGCGATTGGGCGATGGATAGTTCATGCACGTTTTTTCCCGCAAGCTGAACATGTTAAGGGACTTTTGAATTTAGCACGCTGGGCCGAAGAGGGTCAAGGCGGCCTCCCGCCCGGCTTGGCTGGGCCGCCGGGGTCTGGTAGACTTGACCAATAGCGGTTTTGGAGGTTTAAGTTGCCAACTTCTCAAACGAAACCAACTCGGCGCCGCAAAAGCCGGCTGATGCGTCTGCTGCTTTGGGGGGGCTCCGCCCTGCTGGTGCTGGCCATCCTGGCCGCCGGAGCCGGGGTGGTGGGCTGGTTCTACATCACCGACAACCTGCCCCGGGTGGACAGCCTCACCGACTACCGGCCCCCCACGGTGACCCGGGTGCTGGCCGCCGATGGCTCCCTCATGGCCCGCTACTACCTGGAACGCCGCTATCTGGTGCCCATGAACGAGGTGCCCCGCCATGTGGTTTTGGCCTTCGTGGCCGCCGCGGACGGCAGCTTCTTCAAGCATCAGGGCATCGACCTCACGGGCATCCTGCGCGCCGCCCTGGCCAACCTCCGGGCCGGCCGGGTGGTGCAGGGAGCCAGCACCATCAGCCAACAGGTGGCCCAGGGGCTCTTGCACACCCCGGCCAAGGCTTGGCTGGCCAAGCTCAAGGAGATGGTCTTTGCCTGGCAAATGGAGCAAAACCTAAACAAGGAAGAGATCCTCTACATCTACCTCAACCAGATATATTTGGGACATGGGACCTACGGGGTGGAAGCCGCCGCCCGGACCTATTTCGGCAAGCAGGCCAAGGATATGAACCTGGCCGAAGCGGCGCTTTTGGCCGGCCTGGTGCAGGCCCCCAGCCGATACAGCCCCCTGAGGCACCCCCGCCGGGCCCGCACCCGCCAGGTCTATGTCATCGGGCGCATGGCCGAAGAAGGCTTCATCACCAAGGAGCAGGCCCAGGCGGCCGCCAACCAGGCAGTGGACGTGCAGTTGCACCAGCCCCAAACCGTGGTGGCGCCCTACTATGAAGAGACGGTGCGCCAATGGCTGGAGGAGCGCTACGGACGCAAGCTGCTATACGAAGGCGGCCTCACGGTCCACACCGCTTGCGACCCTCGCCTGAGCGCCGCCGGCCGAACGGCCATCGCCATGGGCCTGGCTCAACTCACCCGCCGCCAGGGCTATTTCGGGCCCCTGAAGCGCCTGGGCCCGGCGGAGCTGGCCCAGGCCAAGGCGGAGCCGGTGGGGCCGGGCGACTTGGAGCCGGGTAGTAAGCGCCAGGCGGTGGTGGTGGCGGTGGACGGCCAGGGTCAGCGGGCCGAGCTGCGCCTGGGCCCGGCCCGGGGCTACATCAGCTTAGAGGACGTGCGCTGGGCCCGGCCGCCGGTCAAAGATCTTTCCGCCCCCCGCCCGGGGCTAAAAGACATCAAGGAGGTGCTCGCCCCCGGCGATGTGGTGTTGGTGCGCCCTCTCAAGTTCTCGCCCCAGAGCGGGTCCTGGAGCTTGGAGCTGTTGCAAGAGCCGGTGACCCAGGCGGCGTTGCTGGCCATGGAAAACGTCAGCGGCCGGGTTCGGGTGATGATCGGCGGGTATGATTTCCGCAAAAGCCAATACAACCGGGCCCTACAGGCCCGCCGCCAGCCGGGCAGCGCCTTCAAGCCCTTTATCTACGCCTCGGCCCTGGACCACCCCAAGCTGGTCTACACCTCTTCCACCCAGATTTTGGATGCGCCGGTCACCTACGACGACCCGGTGAACCCCGGTGAAAAGTGGCGGCCCAAGAACTACAGCAGCCGCTTTTATGGGCCCACCACCATGCGCCAGGCCCTGGCCCACTCGCGAAACGTGGTCACGGTGAAGCTCCTGAGCGAGCTGGGGCTCGGTTACGCCATCAACTACGCCCACCGCCTGGGGATCGCCAGCGACTTGGCTCCCAACCTATCCCTGGCCTTGGGCACCAGCGGAACGAGCCTGTTGGAACTGACCCGGGCCTACGGGGTCTTCGCCGACCAGGGCATCCTCATGGACCCCGTGTTCGTGGAAAAAGTGATCGACCGTGACGGGGGAGAGATATATCTGGCCTCACCCCAACAGCGGCGGGTCATCTCCCCCGTGACCGCCTACCTGGTCACCCATCTGCTCAAGGGGGTCGTTGAAGATGGCACCGGCCGGCGCATGCGGGCCCTGAAGCGCCCCCTGGCCGGCAAGACCGGCACCACCAACGACCTGCGCGACGCCTGGTTCGTGGGCTACAGCCCCCAGCTGATCTGCGGGGTGTGGGTGGGCCAGGACGACAACCAGCCCCTGGGCAAAAAGGAAACCGGAGCCCGGGCCGCCGGACCCATCTGGCAAGAGTTCATGGGCCAAGCCCTAAAGGGGCAACCGGCGCTAGACTTCCCGGTTCCCGACGGCGTGGTCTTTGTCCGGGTTAACCGCGACACCGGCCTGCCCATCGCCGCCGGCGGCAACGGAGGCTTCTTCGAGTCCTTCAAGGAAGGCCGCCAGCCCAGCCCGGGCCATGGCCAGGCCGGCGGGCAGGACGGCAAGCCCCAGGACTTCTTGCGTAGCGAATCCTTTAACGCGGCCCCCAGCCCAGCCCCTGCGGCCCCCTCCCAACCATCCGCCCAACAATAGGGCCGCCGGGACATAAAAACGGCCTCCCCGCATGGGGGAGGCCGCGTTATCTCTTAGGTTGGGAAGCGCTTTAGATGTCTTGGAGCTGCTCCTTGCTCACCTGCACCACGGTGAAGTTGCCTTCCAGTTCCTCCACCAGGGGCTTGTACTTGTCCTCGGCCATGTCCGCGATGCGGATATAGACGTTGCGGCAGCCCTCCTCGCACATGTCGTAAGAGGTGAGTATGGAAACCATGCGTCCGCCGTGCTTGCGGATTACGTCGGCCACCTCTTTGATGGAGCCCGGACGGTCCTCCAGGTTAAGAGCGAACTGAACCCCTCCCCGGTACACGCCGGTTATGCTGGTCAAGACCCGGAACACGTCGCCTTGGCTCAGGATGCCAACCACCTTGCCGCCTTCGGTTACCGGCAGGCCGGTAATCTTGTGCTCCAGCATGATGACCGCCGCTTTTTCCACCGTGTCTTCGGGGGATATGGTCATCACCTTGCGGCTCATGATGTCTTTCACCTTGAGTTCGCTGAGAAGGTAATACAACTCATGCACGTCCAAGGTGGTGGCCTTGCTTGGGCTGGCCTCCTTCAGATCCCGGTCGCTGACGATGCCCACCAGGACACCCTTGTCGTCAATGACCGGCAGACGCCGCACATTGTTTTCCTTCATCAACTGGGACGCCTTCATCACCGAGGTGTCTGGGGTCACGGTTATGGGGTCGGAGGTCATCCAATATTTCACCAACATGCTAATTTCCTCCCAGCTTGGGGAACGCATCGAGCCAGAATAAAAGTTCGGACCCACTCCCCACGGTCCGTCCCGCACGGGATTATAGCCCAAAACTTGTGCGTGCGCTTCTCACAAGATACAATCCCGGCCTAGTTCGTTGTCAAGTTTTTTCAAACGGCTGGACATGATAACCCCGTGACGGACGAAGCCAAAACGCCTGATGATGCCATGATGGCCCAGCTGATGCTGGGTCCGGACAGCCCGTTGGCCCGATTCATAGATGGTTTCGCCCCCCGTACGGGCCAGATAGAGATGGCCGCGGCGGTTTCTCAGGCCCTTCGCCAGCAGGTGCCCCTGGTGGTGGAGGCGGGCACCGGCACCGGCAAAACCCTGGCCTATCTGGCCCCGGCCGCGGCCAGCGGGCTCAAGGTGGTGGTTTCCACCGGCACCCGCACCTTGCAAGACCAGGTGCAAGGCAAGGAGTTGCCCCTGCTGCGCCAGGCCCTGGCCCCGGAGCTGACCTGGGCGGTGCTGAAAGGCCGTACCAACTACCTGTGCAGGCGGCGTTTTTTGGGCCTTAGCGCCCAGCCGGACCTTTCCCTGCCCGGGCTGTCCGGCGCCCTGTCTTTCCTGGAGGATTGGCTGGAGAGCACCTCCAGCGGCGACCTGGACGAGGTGCGCGGTCAAGGTTTACCCGCCGCCCTGGCCGGAGAGATAAGCTCCAACAGCGAGCAGTGCCTGGGGGGGCGCTGCCCCCTTCGCCAAGACTGTTTTCTCATGGAAGCCCGCCGCCGGGCCTCGGAGGCGCGGATCGTGGTGGTCAACCACCACCTGTTCCTGGCCGACCTGGTGCTTCGGGCCGGGGGCCACGGCGAGGCCCTGCCCCGCTACCAGGCGGTCATTTTCGACGAAGCCCACATCCTGCCCGAGGTGGCCACCCAGAGTTTTGGGGTGAGCCTCGGCCAGCAGCGCCTGTCCCTTTTTTTGCGCGACCTGTTGCGCGAGGCGCCCGGTCAGGCCCAGAGCGCCCAGGCGGCCGGGAGGGTGGAGGCCGCGGGCAAGCGCCTCTTTGGCCAGTTGCGCCGCCTGTTGGGGCCGGGGGGCCGGATCAGCCTCAGCCCAGAACAACTGGAAGATCTGTCACCGGCCAGCGGGGAGTTGCAGGCGGCCCTGGACGCCCTGGCCCAAAGCCTGCCGGGCAACGACGAGGTCTCCGAGGCCCTGGCGGGGCGGGCCCAGGCCCTGGCCCTGGACTTGCAGGCGGCGGCCCGGCCGGTGCCAGGTCACAGCGTGGCCTGGGCCGAGTCCCGGGGCGGGGCCAGCCTGCACTTGTCGCCGGTGGAGGTGGGCCCTCACCTGCAAGAGGCCCTTTACGCCCTTCAGAGCCGCCTGGTGTTCACCAGCGCCACCCTGGCGGCCACCGATGACCTGGAGCCTTTTTGCCGCCGCCTGGGCCTGCCAGGCGAGACCAGGCGCAAGATCGTGGCCTCGCCTTTCGACCCCGCCTCCCAAGCCCTGCTCTACGTGCCCCGCCATATGCCCGGCCCGGCCAGCAGCCAGTTCCCCGGAGCGGTGGCCCAGCAGGTGGCCGAGCTTTTGGGCCACAGCCGGGGCCGGGCCTTCGTGTTGTTCACCAGCCACCGCAACCTGGAAACCGTAAGCGGGCTCTTGGACGGCCACCTGCCCTACCCCATGCTGGTGCAGGGCCAGGCGCCCCGCCTGGAGTTGCTCAGGCGCTTTGTGGCCGAAAGCCCCTGCGTGCTTTTGGCCACGGCCAGTTTTTGGCAAGGAGTGGACGTACCCGGCCCGGCGCTAAGTGCGGTGATCGTGGACAAACTACCCTTTGCCCCGCCCGACGACCCCCTGGTGGCCGCCCGCTGTCAGCGCCTGGAAGAAGAAGAGGGCAAGAGCGGCTTCGCCCATCTACTGGTGCCCGAGGCCATCCTTTCCCTCAAGCAGGGGCTGGGCCGCCTGCTGCGCACCCCCACCGACCGGGGGCTATTGGCGGTGCTGGACGCGCGCCTGGTGAGCAAGGGTTACGGCCGGCGTTTCCTGAAGGCCCTGGAGCCGGTGCCCCTGACCCACGACCTGGACCAGGTGGCCCGCTTTTTCGCGGCAGAGGGCCAAGCGGAAGGCTAGATATAGTTGGGGAAACTGCGCAGGTGCTCCCAAAACACCGCGCCCACCCCCACGGCCAGCATTATCAGCACCACGACCACCGCCAGGACGCACAAGAGGGCTAGGGGCAGGAACATGGCCCAAAAGGCCCGCCAGCGCCCCGTGCCATGGGCCGCGGCCAGGCCGCCGATGGCCACCACCAGGCCCCACACCGCGGCCAGGGGCACCCCCACGTAGGGTATGGCCATGAACAGGCCCGTGGCCTGGCCATAGGCCATGACCCGGAAGGTGGCCTGGACCCCGTTGTGGGTCCCCCGCAGGATAAACAGGCACAGGTGAACCACCCAGGTGGTGACAAAGGTGGTGACGAAGGCCAGAAGGGGGGCGAATATCAGGCCCAGGATGGCCGATCGAAAAGATAAATATTCGCGCCCCAGGGCGTGGCCCCAATACACGTTGCAGGCCTGGGCCAAGGTGCCCAGAATGAGGCCGTAGCTGAGAGCCCAGGCGTAGCCCGGCCGGGCCGGAGCGCTGAAGAAGCGCACCGGGTGAAAAAGAACTTGTCCCGTGGTTCGCAGCAGGCGGGAGAAGAAACCGCCCTCGCCTTCCCAGGGCGGCCCGGGCTCGGGCGATGCCGGTTCCTCGGGCACAGCCAATGGGGGGAGCGTCAATATTGGCGGGCCCTGGGGAAAAGGCGAAGTGGAGCCGGGAAGGTCGATCTCTTGGCGGCAGGTGGGGCAGTGCACCGTTCCGGGCAGGGAGCCGGGCTGGGCCTGGTCAGGGTCCACGTCGCTGCCGCAAAAGGGGCAAAAGACTCCCATCAACTATCCTCCCGGCGTGACGCCGTCTTGCGCCGCGACCAACGCCGCATGAAACCAACCATGCCCTCGGGATCGCCCCGGCGGGCCTTTTCCTCGGCCAGAGCCTCGCCCCCCTGGCCCGAAGCCGCCACCCGCAGGCAGTCCAGCCGGTGGTTGCAGTCCCAACAGCCGGCGGCCACCTCGCGCAGCCCCTTGGAGCCGTTGGGGAACACCCGTTCCAGATCGCCAAAACATGCCGGGCGGTTGGAATTGGCCTGGGGGGTCATGGCTTCTCCACCGCGTCCGCCTTTGGGGGACGCCCTTGGGTATAATTGAGCATAATGGTGCCAGCCGTCCGGGTCAAACCCTTAAGCCCCATCCTTGACCCTTTGTCCCGCCCCTGGCAAACTGATCGCCTAGGACAACCGCTGCCCCAAGGAGGCAACATGGAACTAGCCAAAGACTTGTATTTCTACCCCTGGACCCAGACCACCGTCAACAACTGCAACAGCGCGCTCATCTCCGGCGGGGCGCTCACCCTGATCGACCCGGGACACAGCCAGCTCTACGGGCACGTGGAGAACGGCCTGGCGGGCGATGGATTCCGCGAAATCCCCAGTCTGGTGCTGATGACCCACTGCCATCCGGACCACCTGGAGGCTGCGGCCCAGTTGCAGCGGCAAGGGGCCAAGCTGGCCATGCACGCCGACGAAATCGCCTACATGAACGGCGAGGGCCGAGCCCTGGCCTCCGCCCTGGGCATGAACGTTCCCGAGATAACCTTTGACCTGATAATGGGCGAGGGCGAGCTGACCTTGGGCCAGGAGACCCTGCAGGTGATCCACACCCCCGGCCACAGCCCGGGCCACGTTTGCCTCTATTGGCCCCGGCACAAGGCGCTCATCGCCGGAGACCTGGTGTTCGCCCAGGGGGTGGGCCGGGTGGACTTCCCCGGAGGCAACGGCGAGCAGCTGAAGGATTCAATCAGGAAGGTAGCCGCCCTAGATATAGAACTGGTGCTGCCCGGCCACGGCCCCATCGTCAGGAGCAAGGAGCAGGTGCAGAAAAATTTCGAGCTTATCGAAAAGTTTTACTTCCCCATGCTCTAGGTTATGTAATGGTAAACCACCATGGGACGGCTTATAGGTAATTTGGGCATTGGGGTGAGTAATTTGAATAATGAGCCAAGGATTAACGAACGCGCTGCGTTCGTCATTGATGGAAGCAATTTTTACTATAGTCTCCAGGGATCTGGCATTTCCAAGGGTCACTTGAATTTCAAGAGATTGGCGGAACATCTCGCGATGGACCGGGCTATCGTATCGCTCGAGTTTTTCATTTGTTCCGTTCAACCAGCCGACAGCCCAGAAACTCAAAAACAGAGGCGCTTCTTTTCAGAGTTGCATAAGTCCGGTGTAAAAATCAGAGAAGGAACTTTGGTTCAGCGCCAAAGAAGGTGCCCCGCATGTGGTGCGGTTGAAAATTTCCGGCAGGAAAAAGGGGTGGATGTCCTCCTGGCAATAACCATGGCCAAATTGGCTACAGAAAACCGGACGGATGTCATCTACCTACTTTCCTGTGACGCTGATTTCGTCCCCGTGGTCAACTACGTACGCGGGCTGGGGAAAAAAGTATTCCTTGTTGCTCCGAAGGGGTCTAAGTACGGCACGTTGGGCAAAGCCTGCAATGCAGCAATTCCAGTTGATCAAATGACGGTTAACGAGTGTCAAGCGTACTAATTTAGTTCATTGGAATTCATTCCATGCCTTATTTCCACTTGACATACACCTTGACATCGATTCTGGGGGACCGTATTATCTAATCGTAAGCTTTGGAAACGGGGCTTGCCTCCTTAGGGAGAAATCAACCGCCGGGCGCTGCGTGCAGTGCCCGGTATTTTTTGGCTGACTACCCACAACCCATTGCGATCACAAGCCTTTCCCCCGCCGCCTTAAGCTCCGCCTCGGCCCCGGCCATGGCCGCACCGCGGCGGGCCTCGTATTCGGGGTGGGCCAGGGGATTGGGCCGTATGGCGTTGCCGCCGATGCCCTTGGCGGCCAACTCCCCGGCCATCTCCTTGGCCAGTTCGGCTTCAACCTCCAGGCGGGTCTGCTCCCGCCGGGCCTGGGCCTGGGTCAACCCTTGGCAGGCCTCCCGGGCCGGCCCCGGGGGGCATATCGCCTCTAGACCGGGCAAGGCCCCCTCGCGGCCCTGCTCCAGGGCCTCCAGCAGGGCCCGGGCCGCCGCTCCGGTGGAGGCGGTGGGCAAGCCGGCCAGTTGCTCGGCCATGTCCGTGGGGGCCAAGTCGCCCCCCAGGCTCTGCCTGGCCAGGGCCTGCCCCTTTTCCTGGGCCTCGCGTTTGCTGTCGTCCTCGCCGGACCCCAAGGCGGCGGCCCGCTCCAGGGCTATCTCCAGGGCTGATTTTATCTCGGCCATAAACTACGTCTCTCCAAGGGAAAGGGGCCGCCCCGGAGAGGCGGCCCCTTGGAGTGCTAACCTTCTAGCGGTCTATTCGGGGGGCGTCCATTCTTCTTCGTCTTCCAGCTCGACGCCAAAGCGCTCCCACTGCTCCGCCGCCTCGGCGTGGGCCTTTTCCACCTCTTCCTCGTTCCAGGGCTCGACGATGATGGCTTCGGCCAACAGCTCCCAAAGATAGAAGGTCTCGATCTCCAAGTCGAATTCCTTGGTCAAGGCCTTCATGATCTGGTCGCGGCAGTTATGGCAAGGAGCAATCACCAACTCGGCGCCGGTGTCGGCGATCTGCTGGGCCTTCTTGCGGCCGTAGTAGAGCCGCTCGTTGGTGTAGGGCATGGCCCAGGCGCCGCCGCCGGCTCCGCAGCAGAAGTTGTTTTCCTTGGTGGGATAGGTATCCACCCAGGTGTCGCAAATCTGGTCGGTGATCCAGCGGATCTCGTCGTAATAGGCCTTGCCGAAGGCCTTTTCGCTCTTACGGCCGTAGTTGCAGGGATCGTGAACCGTGGCCAGCTTGCCAGCGAATTTTTCGCGGTCAATCTTGACCCGGCCCTCTTTGATGTATTCCATCATCAACTCGAAGATGTTCATGACTTTGAACTCTTCGAAAACCTCGGGGAACCACTTTTTGAAACTAAGCCTAGTTCCATAATAGGCGTGGCCTCACTCTGGTAAGAGTAAGACCTCGGCCTTCACCTTGCGGGCGTTTTCCACCACCCGCCGGGCCTGCTCCTTCATGGACTCGTCGTCCCCGCCGAACAGGCCCCAGGTCACGCCTTCCCATTTCTCGCTGGGAATGGTCCAGTTTTCCTTGGCGGCGTAGTATATCTTCCACCAGAACTTCATGTCGTCTGGCTCGCCGAAGGGCTCCTTGGAGTTGACCGTTGAGATCACCCGGGCGCCCACTTTGTCCACGGGCACGTAGAAGCCGGGGAACCCTTCGTCCTCCATCTCCTTGCCCATGTCGGCAAGCAAGAAAAGCCAGTCGTCGTAAGGGATGCCCAGGTTGTTGCCCCGCTCCATGGACATCATGGTGCCCTTGTGGATGGGGCCCGGCACCTTGTCCCGCTCGCGCAGGCCGCGGGCCGTGCGCATCATGGCCAGGATCTCCACACCCATGGGGCAGGCGCGCTCGCAGCGGCCGCACAGGGTGCAGATCCAGGGGAAGCGAGAGTTGATCAGTTCGTCGTCCAACCCCAAGGCAGCCATGCGCACCGCCTTGCGGGGGTCCATGCCGTCGACTCCGGTGACCGGACAGCCGCCGGCGCACGTGCCGCATGTGAGGCACACATCGGCCCATTTGGGATCAACGCGAAGTTTGGATTCGCGCTTCCCCAGTTTGATCGGCTCTTGACTCATTAGGTTGTCTCCCAAAATCTCTAATCGCCGGCCAACCGGACCCCTGTCATGGAGCCTTCGGTTGTCCTCATCCCGACACTAAACGGGTGAAGTGATAGCCTATCTCAATCCCTCCCGGCGCGCAAGAACCTCGGGACCGGCGCCGGGCGGCGTGCTTTCTAGTATTCCTTCGGCAGCTTATCCAGCTGGGCCTTGGTAAAAACCGGGCCGTCCTTGCAAACGTACTCCGGGCCCACGTTGCAGCGGCCGCAAATGCCGATGCCGCACTTCATCCGGTTCTCCAGGCTCATCACGATCTGTTCCGGCTGCCAGCCCAACTTGTCGAAAACCGGCTGGGTGAAGCGGATCATCACCGGCGGGCCGCAGATAAGCGCCACCGCGTTGTCGGGCTTGGGCGCCACCTGCTCGGTGACCGTGGGCACGAAGCCCACCAGGCCATCCCAGCCTTGTGCCTCGCGGTCGATGGTCACGTTCACGTTGGCCTGGCCGCTGTTCTGCCACTCGGTCCACTCCTCGGTGTAGAGCAGCATGCCCGGGGTGCGCGCCCCGTAGATGAAGGTGATGTCGCCGTACTTGTCGCGGTGGTCCGGGTGCAGCAACCAGTTCATGGTGGAGCGCAGGGTGGTCACCGCGAAGCCGCCGGCCACGATCACCACGTTCTTGCCCTCCATGTCCTTGAGGGGATAGCTGTTGCCCAGGGGGCCGCGCACCCCCATGATGTCTCCCTCGGACATGGTGTGCAGCTTGTTGGTCACGCTGCCCACCTTGTTCACCGTGAACAGCAAGTCGTTGCCCTCGGTGGGACTGGAGGCGATACCAATGGGAATCTCGCCATAGCCGGAGACGCTCAGTTCGGCGAACTGGCCGGGGGTGTAGGCAAAGGCCTCGGCGTCCGAGTCGTTAAGAAACTCAAGCAAAAATGACTTGAGCATCTTGTCCTCGGTCTCCACCCGCGTCTGCTTGATGCGCACCGGATAGGGTATATACGTATTTCGCATAGCTATTGGACCTTGCCTTAAGCGTTCATGTCGTTGACCACGCGGCGCACATCGATGTTCACCGGGCAAAGCTGCACGCAACGCCCGCAGCCCACGCAGCCGATCTCCCCGCCACGTTTGGCCGGGATGTATTTAAACTTGTGCATGAAGCGCTGGCGCACCCGGTCCAGCTTGGTCCCACGGGGGTTGTGGCCGGTGCCGTGCATGGTGAAAAGCCAGCTCATGCAGCTGTCCCAGTTGCGCACCCGCCGGCCGTCCTCGCCCTGGGTCTCGTCCTG
>JAHJPG010000028.1 GCA_018819925.1 Pseudomonadota bacterium | reverse complement strand
TCCGTCTGGCTGAAAAAAAGCACCTCGCCCCGGGCCTGCTCGGCCCCCTGGTTGCGGGCCGCCCCGGCCGGGCAGGGGGGCAGGGGCGCCAGGCGCGCCCGGGGGCCCAGCTCCGCCAGAATCTCCCGCAGGGACTCCAGGCCGTCGGCTTCGCCCCGGTGAGCCATCACCAGGGCCTCGCAATGACCCGAGGCCAGCAAGGGGGCCAGGGAGGCGATCCCGGCCCTCTGCTGGGCTTGGCCGTGGCCGGCCAGGATAATCAGGCTATATCGGGGCGCGGAGGATGGCATGGGATGGCCGCCTTAATAAAAAAGGTTGCCCGGATTGTAGCAGGACGCCAAAAAGCCCACAAGCCGGCCGGGGCGCTTGCGGCTGGACGTTCGCCGCGTTAAAAGTATAGGATACTTTTCCCCGGCTGTTTAGGCCCTTACCGGACAAGGAGGCTACCTTGCTGCTCACGGTGGTGATGCCGGTCTTCAACGAAGAAAATTTCCTGGCCCAGATCGTGCGCCAGGTCCAGGCGGTGGACTTGGGCGATTTGGAACGAGAACTGATTATGGTGGACGACTGTTCCACCGACGGCTCCCTGGCCATCGCCCAGGCCATGGAAGGCCTGACCTCGGTGGATGAAGGTCTGAAGCCTTTCGACCGGCCCATACGGCTGTACCGCCATCCGGTGAACATGGGCAAGGGCGCGGCGTTGCGCACCGGGTTCGCCCAGGCCCAGGGCGACCTTATCATCATCCAAGACGCTGACCTGGAGTACGACCCCGAGGATTACCTTAAGCTGTTGGCCCCGGTGCAAAAGGGAAAGGCCGAGGTGGTATACGGCTCGCGCTTTACCGGCGAGCGGCGCAACATGTTCTTCCACCACTGGCTTGGCAACCGGTTTTTGACCTTGGTGACCAACGTGTTGTTCAACACCACCCTGAGCGACATGGAGACCTGCTACAAGCTCTTCACTCGCGAGTCCATGCAGGGCATCACCATCAAGAGCGACCGCTTCAACTTCGAGCCGGAGATAACCGCCAAGATTCTCAAAAAAGGCATCCGCATCTACGAGGTGCCCATCTCCTACACCGGCCGGGAGTTCGACGAGGGCAAAAAGATAACCTGGCGCGACGGGCTGGTGGCCCTGTGGTGCCTCATCAAGTTCCGCTTCACGGACTGAGCCGGCCCACCCCATGTGGAAACACTACCTCATAGGGCTCCTGGTGAGCCTGGCCGCGGTCTATTTGTTTTTTCAGGCGGCCCCTCCGGGCCAGATGCTGGCCTCCCTGGATCAGTTGAACCTGTGGTGGCTGGCCCCGGCCACGGCGGTCTACATCATCTCCTACTGCTTCAGGGCCATACGCTGGCACTATCTCATGCGCCCGGTGGCCCTGGTCAAGTTCAGGCCCCTGTTTGCGGCTCTGATGATTGGCTTTTTGGGCAACAACATTCTGCCCGCCCACCTGGGCGAGGTGGTGCGGGCCATCGTTCTGGGCCGCACCCAGGGGGTGAGCAAGTCGGCCACCTTGGCCACCGTGGTCCTGGAGCGGGTCTACGACGGCCTCACCGTGCTTTTCATGCTGCTTTTGGTGCTGCTTTTCGTGGACCTGCCCGTGGGGCAGGTAAAGGGCAGCCTGATTACCGCCGCCAACCTGCGCACCGCCGGTTGGCTGGGCCTGATTCTATTCGCCGGCCTGCTCATAGCCTTGCAGGCCTTCCGCTGGCAACGGGCGGTTTCCCTTCGGCTCATGGCCTGGTTGCTAACTCCCTTGCCCGAGCGTTTCAGCATCAAGGTCTTGGAAGCCTGCGACTCCTTTTGCGATGGACTGGCCCTGGCCAGGGCGCGCGACCTGGTGTGGATCGGGATTTATTCCCTGTGCACCTGGGCGGTGCTGGCGGTGTGGGCCTGGATGTTCATCCTGGCCTTCGGCATCCACCTTGGCTTCATGGCCGGAGTGCTCATGGAGGTGGTGTTGGCCCTGGCCCTGCTTATCCCCGCCGCCCCGGCCTTTGTGGGCACCTTTCACCTGGCCGCCGCGGCCACCCTGGCCTTCATGGGGGCCAACCCGGGAGTGGCGGGCTCCTACGCCATGGTGCTGTGGCTGAACCACTTCGTCTCCACCACCCTGCTGGGCCTGTACTATCTGTGGCGCCTGGGGTTGGGCTGGGGAGCGCTCACCGGCAAGGCCCTTAAAAGCAATAACGGTTGACAGGGGAGCGGGTTAAGCGTGTTTGAATCCCAAGTCTTCAACGTACCCTTTGCAGGCTTGGAGTTGGCCGGGCGGCTGCACCGGCCCCAAGGCCGGCCACGCTCCTTGGCCATAATTTCCCACGGCCTGGAATCCTCCAAGGACAGCCAAAAACTGACTCGCCTTGCCGGAGCGTTGGCCGAAACCGGGCACCTGGCCCTGCGTTTCGACCACGCCGGCTGCGGCGAATCCCCCGGGGATTTGAGCCGAACCTCCCTCACCGCCCGCCGTGACGAGTTCCTTGCCGTGGTTAAGGCCATGCGCGCCCGGGAGCCGGAGTTGCCTTTGGTGTACATGGGCTCGTCCTTTGGCGGCACGGTGGTTGCCCTGGCAGGGGACATCGAACCTCCGGTGTGCTCCCTGCACTGGTCCACGCCTTGGGATTTCGAGCCCTTGTTCGGAATTATCCAGGACCCCCAGGGGCGGCCCACCCTGCGGGAGATGGTTCGCGACATGCACCACCACGACCTGGAGGCGGTGTTGGCCCGCACGGCTCGGGCCTTATTGGCGCATGGCGAGTTGGACGAGGTGGTGCCCGTGGGGCAAGCCCGGCGGGCCCACCAACTGTTGGCCGAGCCCAAGGGCCTGTTGGTGCTGCCCGGGGCGGATCACCGCCTGAGCAACCTGGATGACCAGAAGAAGGCCATGGCCCACAGCCTGGCCTGGGTCGAGCAGTTCGTCAGGCCAATGGCCTAGCGGTCTAGTCGCGCACCTCGCAGTCGCTGCGCCTGAGGCCCACGCAAGAGCAGGTGATGTCCGTGGTGGCCGCGGGGCAGTCCCAATCAAAATCCATGGGACCGCCGGATGAGGGGTGGAATATCTTGGTGTATTCCGCGCCGGGCTGGCCGTCGACCACGTAAAGGCACATCAGTTTGCCCGGGCCCTTCAAATTTCCCCGAAACGAGGCCGCGGCGAAATCGGCGATGCGCGCCGAGCCCGCCGGTTTTTTGTAGGCGCGGTCCTGCTGCCACCCTCCGGGCGCGCTCCACCAGCCGTCCACCACCAGCAACCCTTCGGGGGCGGGACATACCAAGGCCCAGGCCGGCGAGGCCCCCAACAGCCAGACAGCCGCCGCCAAGGCCAATCCCCGCCACGCGGCCCTGCCAAGATTTTTGCCGTACATGTTCCTCAACACCGTTCAGGCCTTGGAGCCGATCAGCTCGCCCAGATCGGCGATCATGCGGCCGTTGGGCATCATGTCATCGGAGGGGGGAGTGCCGTGCTCCAGGCGGTGCTGCTTGCGTTTGCACAGGTCCTGCTCCGCCCCCCGGCAGTAACGATTTATGAAACCGCGGCATGCCAAGCTCTTGTTTTCTTGATATTTGGCAAAAAAACCGCAGGTGCTCAACAAGGGGCATTCTTGCATGGTCTTTATCGTCCCGATTACGTGCTTGGTGGCTAACTATTGAAATTTCGCTCATCGCATCGACGCCTTGAGAACATAGCAGAGGTTGCAGGGGATACAAAGCATGAATCGCAGGGGGCAATCCCTGTACACCGGTTTTTGGGTGATGGGTGAGCTTTATCAACGGCACGGCGTTTTAGCACCGACAGCAGATGCCGTGGGAGACGCGCCGATTGCTTGCCATGGCCAGCGCTATTGGCCGCCCGTGGCCTGGTCGTTTCCATTTGCCCGTTATATTCGTGAGGTTGTGGGCGCTATCTGAAACAAGACGCGAGTTTGACCGGCGAAAGGACAGTGGCGTACTATGAAATAATAAGCAGTGCCGCATGCCGGCCAGATTTCGGAGGCCACCATCATGTCAAAAAACATCGGGAAATACGTCGGTCTGCCCCTTGTGGCCTTAGCGATCCTGGTGTTCCTGCCACTGCCGGGCGTAGGCTCCCCGACAAAACGCGTGATCCTGATTGAAACCATGCCCGTGCCGGTGGTTTTGGCCCACGTCAAGGGAATCATAAGCAATCTGGAGCGCATGGGCTATATGCCCGGTAAAAACCTCGACCTCACGGTAATCAAGGCCCAGGGGGACCGTCAACGGGCGGAAAAGGAGCTTGAAACCGCCCTGAAGGCAGGAAGGCCCGACTTGGTGATAACCGTGGCCACCATGGCCACCCAAACCGCGGTAAGCCTACTGAGGGGCACGGATGTGCCGGTCTTGTTTTGCGTGGTATCCGATCCGGTGGGCGCGGGGGTGATCGAGCGGATAGGTGTGGCCACGGGCACCAACGTCACCGGGGTGGTCTACGGGGTTCCCCGGGAAATCAAGGTTAGGTTGGTTATGCGCCTGGTGGGGCAGACCACGGCCAGCCGGCCCATGACCTTCGGCTTCATCCACTCCACCTACCCCTCGGCCAGGGGAGATCTCAGGGAGTTGCAAGCCATTGAAAAAAGGCGGGGAGACATACGCTTCCTGCCTTATGCCGTGGAATACAGGAAGGTGCCCCAGGGGATGGCGGACATGCTAGTGGACGTGGCCAAGGGAGTGGAGGCGCTCAAGGGCCGGGTGCGATTCTGGTGGGAGCCGGCTGGCCCCTTGGGCGAGGTGGACGACTACACTCGCGTGCTGCTCGACAACCCCGCAATCCCCGTGGCTTTCGGAACCACCATGCAGAGCGTCAAGATGGGCGCCCTGATGCAGGTCAATCCCAATTGGCCGGCGGCCAGCCGTGAGGTCGCCCTGCTGGCCAGTGACATCTTGAATGACAAAAAGCCCGGCGAGATACCCGTCAAGCCGCCATCGGTTTTTGAGTTGGGCATCAATCTGAGCACCGCCTTGAAGCTGGGTATCGTGGTGCCGCCCGATCTTTTGGAGATGGCAGGGGACAACGTATATCGCTAACGGGACGGGGCCATGAAGCTGCAGTCGAAAATCATCCTGGTAATCATGCCCTTGGTGCTGGCCTCGATATTGACCCTGGGCGGATGGTCCTATTGGCAAGCCCGGGCGGGAATCAGGGAGGCCGTCAATAATTACCTGGCCACGGTCCTGGCCGGATTTGTCGCCGAGAACCTGGTCCGGCCCAACGAGCTTCTGATGAAACACGGGCTGGCCGGGGTCAAATCTTTTGTGGATGATTATAAAAAGCGCGCGGCCACGGCCGCCGATGCGGTGCGCATAGCCAAGTCTGGGCACTTGTTCGCCATTGACGCCGCCGGGCATTTGGTCTTTTGCTCCCTCAAGCACTCCAAAGAAACCATGAAAGCCAAATGGCGAGGAATCGCCGCGAAAATCATTGGCAACCGCGAAGGTGCGGTTCATGGCCAGATCGCAAGCAGCGCTGGAGACGAGGTCTATGTGGCCCACTACTTCGCCCCCTGGAAGTGGGCCGTCTTTCTGGCCATACCCGAGAGCGAGGCCTTCGCCTCGCTGGTTCGCATCCGCAACGTCACCATAATCATTGCCGCGGTCTGCGGCATCGCGGCGCTCCTTCTGATTTTTCTCCTGTCAAAGAGATATTTCGTCGCGCCCTTGACCAAGCTGGAGGATTCGGCGGCCCGCATCGCCGAGGGAGACCTCAAGGCCCCCATTTCGCTGCCCGGGGGCAGGGATGAGATTGGGCATCTGGCCGAGAGCCTGGAAAAGATGCGCTCCTCGCTGGACCAGATGTTCGAGAAGGTCAAGAGGACCGACGAACTGGCCCGGCTAAACGCCCACCTGAAGCGAGAGATCGCCGAGCGCGAGCGGGCCGAGAATGCAAGGAACCTGCTGGAAGAGCAGCTCCGCCAGGCCCAGAAAATGGAGTCCCTGGGCACCCTGGCCGGTGGCATCGCTCATGACTTCAACAACATCCTTTCGGCCATAATCGGCTATAGCGAACTGACCCTGGCTGACCTGGAAGGGAGCAGCCCCTTGCGGGGCAACCTGGAGCAGGTGCTCGCCAGCTCCTGGCGGGCGCGCAATCTGGTCAGCCAGTTGTTGGCTTTCAGCCGCAAGCAAACCCTGGAGATGCATACCCTCAGTCTAACCAAGGTCATCCAAAACAATCTGGCAATGCTGCGCCCCATCATCGGCGAGGACATCGAACTTGAGACTGTCCTGGACCCGGAGGCCGGTTTGGTGCAGGCCGACCAACACCATATCGGCCAGGTGCTGCTGAACCTGGTGTCCAACTCCCGCGATGCAATGCAAAAGGGCGGCCGGATGACCATTGAGACCGCAAACGTTGTGCTGGACCAACAATACGCCGCCAAACACTCCGGCGTCGAACCTGGACCCTACGTTATGTTGGCGGTTAGCGACAACGGCCCCGGCATTCCGGAGGCCGTACGCAGCCGCATGTTCGATCCCTTCTTCACCACCAAGGAGGTGGGCAAGGGCACGGGGCTGGGCCTGGCCATGGTCTACGGCATCGTCAGGCAGCACCGGGGCAACATCTACGTCTACAGTGAGCCGGGCGGGGGGACGACCTTTAAAATCTACCTGCCGCGGGTGGACGGAAGGGATGCAATCCTTCTGGAGCCATTCGATTTGCCGGGTGTGGTGGGTGGAGCGGAGACCATCCTTGTGGCCGAGGATGAGCAGACGGTGCGCGCCGTTGTGTGCCAGGCCCTTAGGCGCCTGGGTTACCGGGTGCTGGAGACGGACGGCGGTGAAAAGGCCCTGGCGCTGGCCGCCGAAAAATACTTGCACCTGGACCTGTTGCTCACCGATGTGGTCATGCCCCGCATGAGCGGCAAGGACCTCTATGACCGGCTGCGTGCCCACCGGCCGGACCTCAAAGTTTTGTACATGTCGGGCTACACCGACAACGTGATCGCCCATCACGGGATACTGGACTCCGGGGTGGCATTTTTGCAAAAGCCGGTGTCTGCCGCCTCCCTGGCCCGCAAGGTGCGCCAGGTGCTGGACTCGCAATAATGACCGCGACAAACGGCCATGGGGGCGGGGCTATCGTGGGGCAAAGAAATAGGCCGGCTTCGCAACCGGCCTAAATCATAAAAAGTTTTTGGTGGAGGCGCGGGGAATCGAACCCCGGTCCGAAAGCTTTCAGCCCAAGCCACTACATGCTTAGTCCGTGTTTGCATCTCGCCCCCGGATAGTCCCAACGGACAGGGCTTCCGGGTGGCCAGTCTAGCCTATTGTTTCGGTCGCGGGCCGGTTAGACAATGCCCGTTTCCTATCCCGCTGATCGACGCCCGCACCAGCCCCGCAGGAGTAGGCTGGGAGGACGGTAGCCTTATTTACGCGGCTACGGCGTATGTGTAATCGTCTGCGATTACTTTATTTTCCCACCGGATTACGGGCCGACAGGACCCCGGCATGCAACTTGTAGCGTCAACTGCCTCCGTCGAAACCATGTCGCCCCCACAAGCCAATCTTGCAGGTACCTTAAATATAGACATTGGGACCCGGCATTACAAGTGCAGCCCCCCTGTGGCGGCTATGAATGCTAAAGGTATTGACAAAAGGAACTATATTGGAGATAGTCGCCTAACGCATTCATTCAAGTTGGTCCGGCCCACCAGTGGTTAATTTTTAGGTTGGCAAAGGAGAGTGGCGTTGGCGCTGACCAAAGAGAACATAATCAGTGAAGTATATGAAACCACCCAGTTGCCCAAGAACCGTTCCCGGGAGGTGGTGGAAACTGCTTTGGAGTTAATGAAGGACGCCCTGTCTCAAGGGGATGATCTGTTGATCAGCGGCTTCGGCAAATTCATGGTCAAGGCCAAGAAGGCTCGCCGTGGGCGCAACCCCCAAACCCGCGCGGATTTGCAGCTTCGGGCCCGCCGGGTGGTGGTGTTCAAGACCTCTGGAGTGCTGCGCCGCCGCATAAACGAAGCGGCCGGGCTAGACCCGGAATAGCCGCCAACTCCTTACCAGGCCACGACAAAGGCCTGTTTGTGGCCCTCTTGCCGCAAACGGGCCTTCAGTTTTTCCGCTGCGTCCAGGCTCTCCAGTTTGCCCACCCGCACCCGCCTGAACACTGCGTCGCCCCGGTTGTAATCCACCACCGACACGTCCTGGTGGCGGGTGCGCAACAGGGCGGCCAGACGCCATGCGTTGCTCTCTTGGGTAAACGCCCCCACCTGGACCGTCAAGGGCCCCAGTTTGACCACTACGGTGGGCGCGTCGGCCGGCGGGGGAGCCGCGCCCGGCGGCCGCTGGCCCAGTGCCCGAATGACCACAGGGGCGGTGCCTGGACCGATAACCCCAAGTTTGCGGGCCGCCGCCTTGGACAGGTCGATGACGCGGCCGTCCACAAAGGGGCCCCGGTCGTTGATTCTCACCACCGCTTTTTGTCCGTTGGCCTGGTTGTTGACTTCCACCCAGGTGTTGAAGGGCAGCAGCTTGTGGGCCGCGGTCATCTTTTCCATGTCGTAGACCTCGCCGTTGGAGGTCAGGCGGCCTTGAAACTTGGGGCCGTACCAGGAGGCCAAGCCCCGTTCCTCATAGCCGTGGGCCTTGGTGTAGGGCTGATAGGTGCGGCCGAAAACGGTATAGGGCTTGCCCTTGGGCAGATCGCGGCCCGCCGGGGGAGGGGGCACCACCTTGGGGCCGCAGGCGCCAACCAGCAGCAGCATAGCCATTAAGCAGGCCGGCGGGAAGAATTTGGAGCGGATGCGAACAGTCAGCGGAAACCTCCCGGGGAAATAGACTCCTTGTTTATAAACCCATCAGCCGTCACACTCAAGGGCGGCGTGGTTGACAGGGCCTCAGGGTGGCCCCTAAACTTGGCCATATATCGCAACGCCCCCAACATCCGGGCCTTTTGCCCGCCCAGAGGTAGGAAAGACGATGGAACATTCCCTGGTTAACGCCTGGAAGTGGATTTTGGCGCATCCCTATCTTTTGGGCTTGATCTTGGTGGTGGCGGCGGTGGTGGCCGCCTTGGCCGTGGACTACGTCTTCACTCGGGTGGTAAAGGTTCTCACCCGCATGAGCAAAACCAAGCTGGACGACCACATCCTGGGCAATCTGCATGGCCCGGTGCGCGCCTCGGTGGTGATGTTATTCCTGCTGGTGGCCATGGACGTCTACCTGGAGGAGCAGGCCTGGCACAATTCCTTGGTCAACCTGATCTACTCGGTGATGATCACCATCTGGACTGTGTACATGGTGCGCATGAGCCGCGCCGTTTTCCGGGTTTTAAAGAACCGGCACCGCAAGGATCAGGCTTCCCGCCAGCTTCTGCCCCTGCTGGACAACTTGATTATTCTGGTACTGCTGGTCCACGGAGGTTTTTGGCTGCTCAAGCTGTGGAACATCAACGTCACCCCCCTGCTGGCCTCCGCCGGCATCGCCACCGCCGCCGTGGCCTTGGCCTCCAAGGACACCCTGGCCAACCTTTTCGGAGGGGTCAGCGTTCTGGTGGACCACCCCTACCGCCTGGGTGATTACATAACCCTGGAAAAAGGCCAACGCGGCGAGGTGGTGGACATCGGCATCCGCTCCACCCGCATCCTCACCCGGGACGACGTGTTGATAACCGTGCCCAACTCGGTGATGAGCACCACCACCATTATCAACGAAAGCGGTCAGGTGCCCCGCTTCCGGGTGCGGACAACCGTGGGGGTGGGCTACGACTCGGACCCGGATCAGGTGGAGGCCACCCTGCTCAAGGCCTGCGAGGACCTCAGCGAAATCCTGCCCAGCCCCAAGCCCCGGGTGCGCTTCCGCGAATTCGGCGACTCCACCTTGGTCTATCAGCTAATGGCCTGGATCCACGACCCGGGAGACCGGGGCCGTATAGTCCACGAGCTCAACACCAGAATCCTTAAGCTGTTCCGCCAAGAGGGCATAGAGATACCCTTCCCCCAGCGGGTGGTCAGCTACCATCCCCGCGGCGGCCATTTGCAAGCGAAAGTGGAGGTGGTCAAGGGAAAAGACGGTAAAGAGGCTTAATATACGGAATAGGCGGGGGGAAAGGTGATTGGTCGTAGGGCAACCCCTGACAGGGCAGGGGTTGTGCTGGATGCAGGGGCTACCTAGGACGCGAAGCTAATCGCCGATGGGGACGCCTGCCTTGGCGTCGTCGATGCAACTTGCCAACTCGGACTGGGAGGCATCCTTGGGGCCTTTTAGGGCCCCCACCGGGCAGATGAACTGATTGCCCGCCTTGTCCTTGACCCACACGTATCCCTTTTCGCCTTGGCTGTCAGCCTGTGCCATGACTAATCCTCCAAATGAAAATTAACTGATACTAATAGGCTGATGGCGGCAAGGCCTGTTAGTCAATAGGTATTATGGTGATTGCCGATTCGCCTCAAGGGCGCAAGGGGAGGCGCGGCATAATAAAATGAGACCCGCCGGGAAAGGGAGGGGAACCCGGCGGGCCTCTATGGCAGGATTCAGGATGCGCCTTATGCCCGGCATCCACTCGGGCAACATATCCTAGTAGCTTATGGGATAGCCGTTCTTGTCCAACACCTTGGCCGCCACGGCGCGCTTGATGGCGATGGCGTTGGCCGGGTTGTACTTGAGCAGCTTGCGCACGCCCACCATCATGGTGCGCAGGTCGTCGCCTTCGGCCATGGCCGCCAGGCACTCGTTGGCCCAGGCCATCATCCTGGGCATGACCTCGTCGATGTACACCTGGGTCATGTCCGTGTACACCTTGGCCTTGTCCTCGCCCATGGAGGCGATGGCCTTCTTGGCCCGGATCACCGCGCTCTCCATGGCGAAGCTCTCGATGATCATGTCAGCGATCTTGAGCAAAAGCTCCTGCTGGTGGATCAGCTTCTGCATGAAGGTCTGGGCGGCCAGGCCGGCCACGTAGATCACCGACTTCTTGGCCATCTCGGCCACGTGGGCCTCGTAGGCCAGGGGCTCGTCGGGCAGTTCAACCATCAGGGGGGAGTAATCCATGATCTCGCCCAGAAGCTTCTGGCCCGCGGCCATGAGCGGCAGTTTGCCCTTCATGGCCCGCTTGAGAAGCTCGCCGGGGATGGTCATGCGGTTGATCTCGTTGGTGCCCTCGAAGATGCGGTTGATGCGGGCGTCGCGGTAGTAGCGCTCGGCCGGATACTCGCTGACGTAGCCGTAACCGCCGTGAATCTGCACGCACTCGTCAACCACGTAGTCCAGAACCTCGCTGCCCAGCACCTTGTCGATGGAGCATTCCACCGCGTACTCGCGGATGGCCGCGCTGGCCTTGGCGCCATACTCAGGGTCGCCCGGGTCCACGTCGTGCAAGGAGGCGTCGATGAGGCCTACTGTGCGGTAGATCGCCGTTTCGGCGGCGTAGATCTTGGAGGCCATGCGGGCCAGCTTCTCCTGGATGGCTCCGAACTCGGCGATGGGTTTGCCGAACTGGACCCTCTCTTTGGCGAACTTGGTGGCCGTGGCCAAAGCGCCCTTGGCTCCGCCGGTGGCGGCGCAGCCCAGCTTGTAGCGCCCGATGTTGAGCACGTTCAGAGCTATGATGGCGCCCTTGCCCCGCTCGTAGAGCAGGTTTTCCACCGGCACCTGGGCGTCTTCCAGGATCACCGTGGTGGTGCTGCTGCCCTGGATGCCCAACTTGTGCTCCTCGGCCCCGGAGCTGACGCCGGGGAAGCCGCGCTCCACGATGAAGGCGCTGAAGTCGGTGTTGTCGATCTTGGCGAATACGATGAAGGTCTCGGCCCAACCACCGTTGGTGATGAACATCTTCTCGCCGTTGAGGATGTAGTGCTTGCCGTCCTCGCTGAGAACCGCCTTGGTGCGGCAGCCGCCCACCGCGTCGGAGCCCGCGCCGGCCTCGGTGAGGCAGTAGGCCGCGATCTTGGTGCCCATGGCCAGGTCGGGCAGGTACTTTTCTTTCTGGGCCTGGTTGCCGTAGTAGACGATGGGCAGGGTGCCGATGCCGGTGTGGGCTCCCTGGGCCACGGCGAAGGAGCCGGACTTGCCGATTTCCTCGGTGACGCAGGCGGTGGATATCTTGTCCAGGCTCAGGCCGCCGAACTCCTCGGGCACGTCCGAGCCCAACAGGCCCAATTCGCCGGCCTGGACCATGAGTTTTTTCATCAGCTCATGGTCCTTTTCCTCTATCTGGTCGCTCACCGGATAGATCTCGCCCGATACGAAATCCGCCGTGGTGGTGAGGATCATCTTGTGCTCGTCGGAGAACTCCTCGGGCACGAAGGCCGTCGCGAGATCAGTGGCGCCCAGCAGGAAACCGCCGCCTTGGGGAATGTTTTTCTCAGCCATGATAGGGCTCCCTCTCATTACAAAACGTTGTCGAGCCGCGCCGGGGTAGGGCGGCTAGTAATCTTCTTTTTCAAACACACCGGCCGCGCCCATGCCAAAGCCGATGCACATGGAAACCAGGCCCCAACGGGAGCCCGCGCGGCGGCCCATCTCATAGGCCAACTGGGTGGTCAGTTTGGCGCCGGTGCAGCCCAGGGGGTGACCCAGGGCGATAGCCCCGCCGTTGACGTTGGTGATGTCCAGGTTGAGTCCCAACTCGCGCAAACAGTAGGCGGCCTGGGAGCCGAAGGCTTCGTTGAGTTCTATGAGGCTCAGGTCGTCCACGCCTATGCCGGCCAGGGCCAGAGCCTTGGGGATGGCCTTCACCGGGCCCACCCCCATGTAGCGGGGGTCCACCCCGGCCACCGCGAAGGAGCGGTAGGTCAGCATGGGGGTTAGGCCCAAGGCCTTGGCCTTTTCCTTGGACATGCACATCACCGCCGCAGCTCCGTCGCTCATCTGGGAGGAGTTGCCGGCGGTGACCGTTCCGGTCTTTACAAAGGCGGGGCGCAGCTTGGCCAGGCCCTCCAGGGTGGTGCCGGGGCGGGGCCCCTCGTCCACCTCGAAGACCTCTTCGTAGAGCTCGTAGCGGCCTTTTTTGTTCTTGCGCTGCTTGGTGACCATCAGGGGCACGATCTCGTCCTTGAAACGGCCTTCCTTGATGGCCTTCATGGCCAGGTCGTTGGAGCGCACTCCCAGCACGTCCTGCTCTTCGCGGGATATGCCGAAGTCATTGGCCACGTTTTCGGCGGTCATGCCCATGCCCTCGTAGGCCCACGGCTTGGTGAGGCCCATCTCGGGGTCGAGCATCATCATGTTGCCGCCCATGGGGATCAGGCTCATGGACTCCACGCCGCCGGCGATAATAACTTCGGCCTGGCCGGTCATGATGCGCTCGCAGGCGATGGATATGGCGTTGAGGCCCGAGGAGCAGAAGCGGTTTACGGTGAGGCCGGGCACCTCGTCGGGCAGGCCGGCCTTTTGGGCCGCCACCCGGCCGATGTTCAGGCCCTGTTCGGCCTCGGGAAAGGTGCAGCCCAGCACCACGTCGTCGATCTCCACTGGATCGAGGCCAGGGGTGCGTTTGACCACTTCGCCCACCACGGTGCTGGCCATGTACTCCGGACGAGTCTGGCGCAGGATGCCCCGGGGGGCACGTCCCACCGCGGTTCGGCAGGCCGCGACAATCACGGCTTCCTTCATGAGATACCTCCCATATAAACTGAGGCGAAAATTATAAAAACAGGAGAAGGGCCCAATAAAATAGCGCCCGCACGACGTGTTTGTATTGTTTTGGCCCTTCTCCCGTTCATTTCCTTGGTCCTTTGCTCCCCGCCTTAGTTGCGCAGGGGCTTGCCGGTCTTGAGCATGTGGGCCATGCGCGCCTGGGTCTGGGGCATGCCGCAGAGCTTGAGGAAGGCCTCGCGCTCCAGATCCAGGAGGTACTGCTCGCTCACCTCGGTGTCGGGCAGCACGTTGCCGCCGGTCAGCACCCGCGCCACCTCGGTGGCCACGTTGATGTCGTGATCGGTGACGAAGCCGGCCTTGTGCATGTTGTAAAGGGCGTAGTTGAAGATGCCCATGGAGTCGCGGCCCAGCACCCGGATATTCTCGATGGGCCGGGGCGCGGTGTAGCCGGCCAGATTCATGGCGAGGACGTTGTCCTTGGCCTTCTTGATGCGGTAGTCGGCGTTGACCACCACCTTGTCGCTGGGCCGGAAGATGCCCATCTTGATGGCCTCGGGGGCGCTGGTGGCCACCTTGGCCATGGCGATGGTTTCAAAGGCCCGGGCCACGAAGGGCAGCAGGTACACCTGCTTGGGATACAGGCCGCCGCGCTCGATCTTGAACACCCGCTCGTGGGTGTTTCTGAGCAACAGCTCCTTGGTGCCGCCGCCGGCGGGGATGACTCCCACGCCCACCTCCACCAAGCCCACGTAGGACTCGGCCGCAGCCACCACCCGGTCGGAAGCCAGGCAGATTTCGCAACCGCCGCCCAGGGCCATCTGGTGGGGAGCGGTCACCACCGGCTTGGACATGTACTTCAGGCGCATGAAAGTGTCCTGGAACTTCTTGATCATCCAGTCAAGCTCGTCCCATTCCTCTTCCTGGGCGGTGAACAGCACCAGCATGAGGTTGGCGCCCACCGAGAAGTTGGTGCCGTGGTTGGCCACCACCAGGCCTTCCCAGCCCTCGTCCTCCACCTTGTCGGCCGCCTTCTCGCACATGCTTATGATGTCCTGGCCCAGGGAGTTCATCTTGCTGTGGAACTCCAGGCACAACACGCCGTCGCCAAGGTCGATGAGGGAAGCGCCCTTGTTTTCCATGACCGTCTTGTTGCGGTCCTTCAGGGAGGGCAGGAGGATAATCTCCGGCGAGACCTCCACCAGCTTGTAGCCTTTGCTGGGGATGTCGTAGTAGTACTGCTCGCCGTTTTCCTTCTTATAGAAGGATTCGTTGCCTGCGGCCAGCATGTCCTCGACCCAGGCGGGAATGGCGTAGCCGGCCGCCTTCATTGCCTCCACCGACTTGACCAGGCCCAGGGCGTCCCAGGCCTCAAAGGGCCCCATCTTCCAGTTGAAGCCCCACTTCATGGCGTTGTCGATGTTGACGATGTCGTCGGCGATCTCGGGGATGCGGTTGGCCGCGTAGATGATGGCGGCGCTGATGTGGCGGAAGGTGAACTCGCCGGCCTTGTCCTTGGCGTAGTACATGGCCTTGAGTTTGCCCTTGGCTCCGGGCGCCTGCTGGGCCGCCTCCAGGGAGGCGAATTTGAACTTCTGCTTGGGCCGGTATTCCATTTTCTCCCGGTCCAGGACCAACATCACCTTTTTGCCTTCGGGAGTCTTGGACTTTTTGTAGAAACCGCCCTTGGTCTTATTGCCCAGCCAGCCGTTGGCGATCATCTGCTTGAACCATGCCGTCGGCTGGAACGTCTCGCGGTTTTCGTCGTCCGGGCAGCCGTCAAACACGTTGGCGGCTACGTGACCCAGGGTGTCCAGGCCCACCAGGTCGGCCAGACGGTAGGAGGCCATCTTGGGACGGCCCAACACCGTGCCGGTAAGGGCGTCGGCTTCCTCTATGGTCAGGCCCATCTCGTCGATGAGCTGATTGAGGTAGCACATGCCGAACACGCCGATGCGGTTGGCGATGAAGTTGGGGGTGTCCTTGGCGAACACCACGCCCTTGCCCAGCACCTTTTCGGCGAACTGGGCCATGCCGTCGATCACCTCGGGTTTGGTCTTGGGGCCCGGGATGATCTCGAAGAGCTTCATGTAGCGGGGCGGATTGAAGAAGTGGGTGCCCAGGAAGTGCTCCTGGAACTCCGGGCTCAGGTGCTCGCTCATGGCGGCCACGGAGATGCCCGAGGTGTTGGTGGTCACCACGGCCCCGGGAGCGCGCACCTTGTCGATGCGGGCCAACAGGTCCTTTTTGATGTCCAGCAACTCAACCACGACCTCGATGATCCAGTCGCACTCGGCCAGGAGGCCGAAGTCGTCCTCCAGGTTGCCGGTGGTGATCAGCGCGGCGTTTTCCGGCACGTAAAAAGATGCCGGCCGGGACTTGAGGGCGCCTTGCAGGCCATTTTGGGCGAAATAGTCGCGGAAAAGCGGCGAGTCCTCGCTAACCCCTTTTTTGGCCAATGGATCGGGCATCTTGGGGGGGACGATGTCCAAAAGTACCGTGGGTAGTCCCACGTTGGCCATGTGGGCGGCAATGGTGGCCCCCATCACCCCGGCGCCGATGACGCCCACCTTTTTGATCTTCAGGGACATAAAGCTAACCTCCTTAGCCGGGCCCGCCTTGCCCGCTGCTGGCGCGGTGGTGAATGAAGTGTCATTCAAAATTAATAAGCGCGACCTCTGGTCCGATACCCCGTAGGGTCTAAAGTGAATGAGTTGTCATTCAGTATGCTAAAAACTAGCACGGCGCCTTTTGACCTGTCAAATACTTTTTACCGGATAGATTAAAAAAGCGGAATTTGCCCGTGAATAGGACAATACCACATTTTGTCTGTGGTTCTGGTGCATTGCAAACATAGCTGCGGTATGCTAACCTCCACGATTATCAGCAACGTCGAGATGTTGGAAACATTGCTTGCCCTGGTTGGCCGAGGCATTTTTGACGCACCGAATAGGAAATCGGGTCACAGGCGTTAGGGCCGCCTTCCCAACTCTGCTCTGCTTGGGTAGCAATCGGCGGTTGCCGTGCTTGGCCGAATCCTGCCCCTCGGACACCTTCCCCAAAGGTCAAATGGAGCCTTCATCGGCGCGGCGCCGGCAGGGCCGTGCGCCGGGCATCGCAGGCGTTCGAGTCTCATATGAACAACAGGTGCGAGAAAACCACCGTGAAGGCGAATAATGTTAAGATCAGGTCCAGGGGAAGGGCGGGCGGATGATTTTTGGGCAATATCGCCGGCCGTGGTTTCGTCTTGGCCCTCAAAGGCGCTAGCCGGTAGCTCGCACGGGCGTGACCGGAGATGATTATTAACCGGGGCTCGGGCCCCGCCGGCAGGAAAAAGGCATTGCGTTGTCCAGCCGAAAAATCGACATATTGCTGGTGCGCAAGGACGCCCCGGTGCAGACCATGCGTTTAGGTCCCTGGCTGCTGTATTTCTTCATGCTCCTGATGATCCTGACCCTGGCCGCCCTGGCCGGGGGCGGTTATCTGCTTTACCAGCAAAACCTGGCCCTGAACGAGATAGTCAAAGACAACCGCCGGCTCAGGCTGGCGGCCCAAAACCTGGAAACCATAGTGCGCGACCTCCAGGACCGGGCTTTCTTGACCAACATGCCCAGTGAGAGCGCCCCACCGCCTTCGCCGCCCCGGGCGCAAACGCCGCCGGCCCCCAAGCCCCCTGCGGCACCGGAAAAGCCGGCCGCCAGCGAGGTTTCGGACAAGGAAAACGACTCGGCCACCACCTCGCCGGCGGCCCAGGCCTTGGAGCCCTGGCCGACCACCTCCGACTGGGTGGATGTGCGCAACGTGAAACGTAAAAAGTCGGGCCGGGAGCTTCTGGTCTATTTTGACATGGTCAATAAAAAGGACTCCAAACATCCGGCAGCCGGCTACGTCACCGTGCTTTTGCGCAGCCAGCGCCAGGGGGCTCCTTGGGTGGAGGCCTGGCCCCCCGCCCGTCTCACCCCCTTGGGCAGTCCGGAAAATCCCAAAAAGGGAGCCTCTTTTTCGGTGCAGCGCCACCGCCGTTTGCGGGCCCGTTTCGCCTTGGTGGACAAGGAAGTAGAGGCTATCGAGTTTCTGGTCTATGACAGTCAGGGCGAGTTGGCCCTTTTTATGCGCGAGGCGGTGGACCCCAAGAAATCCGACCGCTGAGGCCGGGAGCGATAACCTTGTCCGCCAATCAACTGACAATACTAGCTGCCGGCACCATCGTGCGCGGCGACCTGTTCAGCCAGGACCTCCTGGTGGTGGAGGGCGGCGTGCAGGGCAACGTGGTGGCCAACAAGGTTGTCATCAAGGGAACCGGCTGGGTGCAGGGCACCCTGACCTGCCGCGATTTGTCCATCGAATTGGGCGGGGTGGTCGACGGCCAAGTCAACGTGACCCAGAAGGACGACCTGCTCATGGCGGCTCGGGCACAAACCGCCGCCTTGGACAATGGCGGGCAAAAGGCCCTGCCGGGGGGCGAGGACTAGGCCGTGCTGCACAAAAATGCCGGCCAACTGAAGGTTTTCGAGGCCAGCGACGGCTGCCGCCTGGCCGAGGTGATCCACCCGGCCAACGACGGCACCAGCCCGGAAGTGAGTCTGTCCCGGGCCTGGCTGCCTCCTGGGGGGGCCACCAAGCCCCACCGCTTGGATTTTTTGGAGATTTACTACGTGTTGCAAGGCAGGGGAGTGATGCACCAGGACGGGGAGTCCCAAGAGGTGGGCCCCGAGAGCTGCGTATATCTTCCCTCCGGCGCACGGCAGTGGCTGGAAAACACCGGCCATGAAGACTTGGTGTTTTTATGTGTTTGTCATCCGGCCTGGCGGGCCGAGGGCGACCACTCCGCCTGAGGACCCAGGTTTAGTTTCATGCAAAGGGGATCGTCATGCCCAATGTTTTGATCGTGTATTTTTCCCATGGCGGCAACACCCGCAAGATGGCCGAGGCTCTTTCCGCCAGCGTGCAAGAAGGCGGCTGCCAGGTGACCCTGAAAAAAGTTAACGAGGCCACCCTGGACGACCTGAGGGCCGCGGACGGGCTGCTCCTGGGCTCCCCCTGCTACTTTGGCGACATGGCCGCTCCCATCAAACAGTTCATAGACGAGTCCATCCAACTTTTCGGCAAGGGCGAGTTGGTGGGCAAGGCGGCGGGGGCCTTTGCTTCCACCGGCGGCATCGGCGGCGGCGGCGAGCTTACCATCCTGTCCATGCTCCACGGCCTTTTGATCCATGGCATGGTGGTGCAGGGCCTGCGCAAGGGAGGCCACTTCGGTCCCCTGGCCATCGGCGAACCGGACCAGCGGGTGAATGATGAGTGCGCGGCCTACGGGACCCAATTCGCCGCCTTGGTCAAGCGGCTGGCCGCGTAGAGATTGCCCGCCAAACAAGAGGGGCTCTGCCTGCTGCCCCAGGGACTTGCCGGGGCGGAGCCTTACCAGGGACCGCCGGCGGTGCTTATCCGCCAGGGGCGCGTGGCCGCTTTGGGCGAGGAGGCTTTGGCCAAGGGCGGCCAGCGCCGGGAGATGCCCGGCCTGTGGCTGTCGCCGGCCCCCTTGGACGCTCACGTGCATCTGTATTTGGGGCCAGGGCCGGAGCACGCCATGGAGGCTTGGCGCAGGGCCGGGGTGGCGGCGGTGCGCGACCTGGGGCACAAGCCCCACCACGCCACGCCCCGGGACGGCGGCGGACCCCCGCTGCTGCGCACCGCCTGCGTGGGTTTAGGCGCCCAGGGCGAGGCCGCTTATTGGCTGGCCGCCCCCCTCAGCGGCGCCCAGGCCTTTGCCCAGGCCGCCCGGGAGCAGGCCCGCCGGGGGGCTTCGGTCATCAAGCTCTTCGCCACGGGCCTGTTGGACTTTAGGCACCCGGGGGAAGTTTTTTATCCCCGGGCCCTCAGCGCCGAAGAGGTGGGCGCGGCGGTGCAAGAAGCCCACGCCGCCGGTCTGCCGGTAACGGTGCACGCCAACGGCGAAACGGCGGTCAGCCAAGCCCTGGCCCAGGGGGTGGATGGAATCGAACACGGCTATTTCCTGGGGCCCAGGTGCCTGATGAGCATGGCTCAAAAAGGCGTGTGGTGGACCCCCACCCTGGCCGCGGTTCAGGCCCATTTGGAAGACCCCGAGGGACGCCACGACCAGGCCACCCTGGAGGCATTGGCGGAGATCGTCCGCCGCCAGGCGGCCCAGATCAAGCGGGGCGAAGAGCTGGGGGTGAACCTGGTGATGGGCAGCGACGCGGGTTCATACAATCTACCCCATGGCGATGCGCTGTTTCGGGAGATTGCCGCCTGGTTGGAAGCGGGCGTGAGCCCGGAGGCGGTGTTCGAGGCGTCCACCAAGCGGGCGGCCCGCTCCATGGGCCTGGCCGGGGAGTTGGGGGAAATAGCGGTGGGGGCGCGGGATTGGCTTTTGGCCACGCCGGGCGATCCGCGCCGAGACCCCTTGCTGTGGCGGCGGCCCGTCTGGCGCGGCTTTTAGGGCCGGCCCAGCAAGGGGCGCAGGCGGCCGGGGTAATAAATTACGTACTCGCGGGACAGGATGAGGTATCGGTCGGCGGCGTAGCCGCGCAGGGCGGCGTAAAACTCCTGAAGATTGCTCAGAGGCGACACCATGCGGGCGAAGTGATGGGGATCGCCGGCGTCTTGGTTCACCGGCGGGATGAAACGGCCCTCGCCGCCCCGCCAGCGGAACCCCAGGGTTTGGGAAAGCCGGCTCACCTCCTGGTACACCCGCCGGATAAGGTCGGTGCGCAGGATAGCCGAAGGGGCGTTGATCAGGGCCTCCAGCAGGCAGGCCAGGTAGCAAACCTGTTCTTGCTTGCCGGCGTCTTCGCGGTGGCGCAAAAGACCCAGGGCGGTGTCTTGCAGGCCGCCCTCCAGAACGAAGTGCGGAGGCATCTGGCCCGAGGGGTCCAGGCCTTTTTGCAGGCAGTCCTCGCGGTAGTCCTCGTATATCGCCGCGGAGCCCACATGCACCTGGATGATCCGCCCGGTGCGCCAGGGCCCCCAACGCAGGCGCATGGGCTGGTCGGTTATCACGTGTTCGCGGCCCGCGCCGCCGGGGAAGGGTATCACACGGTCCACGCTGTAACCTTTGGCCAAAGGAAGTTTCACCTCCATGACGAGCTTCAAGATTAGCAGATGGCGCTGGAGCAGGGAAGTGCTCGCCCTGAGCCTGGCGTTCTTTCTCCTTCTAGCGCTTTTGCCCTCCACCTCGCCGGCGGCGGCGACAGATCAATCGGTTTTTGCGCCACTCAGGGCCGAAATGATCCGCCAGGGCGTGGACCCGGCCAAGGTGGACGCCCTCTTGGGGGACAAAAGCGTGCGCTTCGAGAGCCGGTTGATGGCAGTGCTGCTGGCGCCCTCGGAGCGCAGCCTCAACTACGGCCAGTTTTTGGGTCCCAAAACGGTGAAGGCGGGCAAGGAGTTCATTCGCGAGCACGCCGCGGTCTTGGCCCGGGCTCAAAAAGACAGCGGCGTGGACCCCACGGTGGTGGTGGCCATCCTCAGCGTGGAAAGCCGCCTGGGGGTCTACACAGGACGCTGGTCGGTTTTCAACGTGCTCGCTTCCCAGGCGGTGCTGGACACTCCCCAGGCCCAGAAGCTTTTGGCCCAGGCCTGGCCCGCCAAACAAAGGGCCGAGTTGGACAGCGCCAAGACCCAGAAGCGCCTTAAGCGCCGTGCCGCTTGGGCCCGCCGGGAGATGGGCTCGCTGATGCGCCTGGCTGGGAAAGAGGGGCGCTCGCCCCTGGAGTACAAGGGCTCCCTGGCCGGCGCCCTGGGTATGGCCCAGTTCATGCCCAGCTCGGTGCTAAATTGGGGCAAGGACGGAGACGCCGACGGGGTGCTGGAATTGGCCCACGCCGAGGACGCCATCCACAGCGTGGCCAACTACCTCAGGGCCCACGGCTGGCGGCCCGGCCTGAGCCTCAAGGCCCAACTCAAGGTGGTGCTTACCTACAACAACTCCAAGCCTTACGCCAAGACGGTGTTGGCCCTGGCCGGGAGGCTCCGGTGAGCCAGGGCCTGGCCCGGGTTTGGCCAAACGGCCAGGCCTTGGAACAGGCCCTCAGCCAAAGCGCCATGTTGGCCCCGGGAGGGCTGCTCCTGGGCGGGGGAGGGCACTACACCTTCCAGGGCAAGAACGCCCTGCTGCCCCTGCTGTGGTCCCAGTTGCCGCCCCAATCCCGCCGATCCCAACCCCTGGCCGAGCTGGCCGGGCCGGTGCTGGTGCAAAAGTTGCTGGAGTCCCTGGGCCAGGAGCAGGCGGTCCTGGGCGGTATTTCCCGGGGCCGCCGCTTTCCCCATCGCTTGTGGCGGCTGTTGGTGGGGCTCAAGGCGGCGCGTCTGGGCCCCGAGGAAGTCACTGGCCTGCCCGGGCACGGCGCTTCCCGGCGCAAGGCCCTGGCCGGCCTGTTGGCCGCTTATACGGCGGAACTGACCCAGCGGAGCCTGGCCGACGAGGCTGACCAGTTGGCCGCGGTGGAGGCCCACCTGCTGGGCGGCGGAGCCTTCCCCCTGTTGCAAACCTGGGACGCCCTGGAGGTGCGGGAGGCCCTTTGGCTGCGCCCGGCGGAGCTGCGCTTGCTTTTCGCCCTGTCGCGGCTGGTGCCGGTGCGGATGTCCTTCGCGCTCACCCCCCCGGTGGGCGCTGGTCAGGAGGTGTTCCACCTGCTGGAGTCCACGGCCCGGGCCTTGGAAGCCCATGGCGGCAACCTCGAGGTGGAGTGGGCCGACCTTGAACAAGAGGGCGGCCCGCTGGCCTCCCTGGCTTTGGGCGCTTGGGAGGGCGAGGAGGCATCGCCGGCCAGCGGCCAATCCCTAGAGCTGCTGCGCGCCCCGGGGCGCTATGCCGAGGTTGAGGCCCTGGTGGCGCGGGCCCGGCATCTGGTGGACAGCGGCGTGCCGCCCCACGAGCTGCTTATGGTTTTCCCCGAGCTTGGCCTCTACGGCCAGATGGCCGTGGACGTGGCCGCCCGCCTGGGCCTGCCCCTTTCCTTCCGCCGCAGCGAACCCCTGGCTGGCACCCCCTTGGCGCAGGCGTTCTTGGAACTGCTGTCCCTGCCCCAGATGGGCTACTCCCGGGTGGAGTTGTCCCGGGTGTGGGACTCGCCTTACCTGGGTCAAGCCCTGGCCCGGCATCTACAGGTGCCTTTGCCCCATGACGCGGCCCGCCTGTTGGCCCAGGCTTTTTACGTGGACGCCCGGGAAACCCCGGTGCGCGAGTGGTTGAACAACGCGGCCAAGCGGGTGGAGGGGAGCAAGGCCCTGGCCTGGCAGGAGTTGGCCCAAGACTGCGGAGCGCTTACTGCCTGGTTGGCCCCCCTGGACCAAGCCCAAAGCCTGGCGGAATATTGCGCTCGCGTGCAGCGCCTGCTGCAAGGACTGGAGCCGTCATCGGAGCTCATGACCGGCCTAGGTTCGGGCCGCTGGCCCGCCCTGGCCCTGGCCCGGGACCTTGGGGCTTGGGAAGGACTCCGGCGGGCGGTGAGCGGCCTGGAGCAGGCGGCCGGGCAGGTGGGCGCGAACCATGCCAACAGCCCCGGGCGCAACCTGGCCCTGCTCAAACAGGCCTTGGAGCAACAGGATGCCGGGCCGGGAGTGGGGGCCAGGGGGGGCGTGCGGGTGCTTCGCCTGGAAGACGCCCAGGGTTTGCGCCCCGCCTATGTGCTGGCCGGCGGCCTGAACATGGAGGAGTTTCCGGCCCGCCCATCGGACCTGCGCCTGCTGGACAACCAAGAGCGCCTGGCCCTGGGCCGCAAAGCCGGTCTTTCAGTGTGGCGAACCGAGGAAGAGGAATACGGCGGCCAGGTGTTGCGCCTGCTGTTGTTGTTGGGCTCGGCGCAAAAGGGCGCCGTGCTCTCCTGCTGCGCGGCGGACCTGGACGGCTCGCCCCGTTCACCCAGCTTGCTGCTGGAGCAGATTGCCCGGCGTTTGGGCCGGGAAGATGAACTCAAGGCGCCGGCGGGCAGCGTGTTCGGCGAAACCCCGGCGGTGGCCAAGTGCCGCGACCGGCGCAGCCTGTGGAGCGCCCTGGTCCGTGACCTGCTGCGGCCCCGGCTGGCGGCCGCGCCCCAAGACGGCCTGGCCCAGGCCGCGCTGCACGCCCTGGCCCGCGACCCCGCCGTGGCTGATAGCTGGCGCTCCTTGGCCGCTCGGGCCCGGGTGGAGGAGCATCGCCTGCGTCTGGAGGCCATGCCTCCCGAGGACCGTCAGGCCCGAGGCGGCGCCTACGACGGCTTGCTCCAGGAAGGCGCGGCCCGGGAGTTTCTGGCCGAGCTGTTGGCCGAGCCGTCTTGCCGCAAGTTCTCCCCCACCACCCTGGAAACCTACGTGGCCTGCCCCATGCGGTGGTTCCTGGCAAGGATGCTGGGCTTGAGCGAACCGCGCGAGCCGGGCTGGGACTTGGAGCGCTCGGAAGAGGGCTCCTGGGTGCATGAAACCCTGGCCAGGTTTTTCGCGCCTTCGGAGTTTGATCCCACCTGGGACCAGGCCGCGCAGACCGAACGCCTGGGGCGCTGCCTGAACCAGGCCCGCGAGGATCTGGCCGGGCAGGGCAGGGCGGGGCACGGCCAGGTGCAAGAGTCCCGTCACCAAGTGCTGGCCCGCACCCTGGGCCAGGTGGTGGCCCGGGAGATGGCGGACATGGCTGCTCTGCGGCCAAGCCGGGTAGAGGCCGAGTTCGGTAAGGACGATCCGGGACTGCGGGTGGATATGGAGCAGGGAGATCCGTTGTTTCTGCATGGCCGCCTGGATCGCCTGGATCAAGCCCCGGGCATGCTCAGGGTGGTGGACTACAAACACGTCAGCCAGCCTGGCAAAGTGACCGGCCCGTTGAAAAAAGAAGATTTGGGAGTCAGCGCCTTTCAGATGCCGGTGTATCTGGCCGCGGCCCGGGAGCTGTGGGGCAAGGCCGATGACGCCATGAGCGCCCGGGTGGCCCCCACCCGCAAGATAGAGCAAAAGCCGCTCCAGGGGGAATTCCAGCCGGGCGACCCCTTCCTGGCCGTTGACACGGCCACCCGCCGGGAACTGGCAGCCGTCGGCCAGCCCAACCTGTTCAACGGCATCGCCGATCTGTGGAGCCGCCTCCAGGATGGGAACTTCATGCCGCTGCCCCAAAAGAAAGCTTGTGAATACTGCCCTATGAGCGGGGTGTGCCGGGCCCGGGTAAGCCCCGCCGCCGCTCTTGAGGGAGAGCAGTCATGACCCGGCCGGACAGGCTGTGCCTGGTGGCCGGGGCCGGAGCGGGCAAGACTTACCGCCTGGTGGAGCACTACCAGGGACTGCTGGAGCGCGGCCTGGAGCCCGCCCAGATCGTGGCCATCACCTTCACCGAAAAGGCGGCCGGCGAGATGCGCCAGCGCATCGGCCAAAAAGTGGACCCCGAGTTGGCCGCCAAGTTGGCCTGGGCTCCCATCAACACCATCCACGGCTTTTGCGCCTCCCTGCTTAGGGAATACGGCCTGGCCCTGGGCCTGGACCCCGAGTTCCGGGTGCTGGACGCGGATGAGTTCGGCCGCCTGTTGCAGGAAACCATAGCCGAGGCGCTGCGCCAGGGGCTAAAGGAGCGCGACCCCGCCCTGGGGCGCTTGCTGGCCCACTTCAACCTGTCGGGCAAGGGGGGGCTGCGGGAACGCCTGGGCGGGCTGCACGGGCAACTGGCCACCATGGGCATCAGCCCGGAGCAGGCGGCCCAGGCCACGGCCATGGCCCACGCCGCTGACCAGGCTTCGGGCCACGACTTGCTGTCGGACATGGACCAGCTCCTACCCGGACTTAGCGACCTGGTCGCGCAGAAGAAGGTGAAGGCCGACAAGGCCTATGGTCAGAAGATAATTGCCTTGCTCACCGAGTGGGAGGGTTTGCGCGCGGGCATGTCCCAGAACCCGCCCAAGGCCTGGGCCTGGGGCCGGACGCGCGAACTCTGCGCGGGCAACTGGTATGCGGCCAACGCCATACGCCAGGAGTTGGTTGCCGCCCTGGAGCGGTACGAGGCCCTGGCGGCCATACCCGCCGCCGCCAAGGCCGCGGCCGATCTGCTGGAGTTGGCCGCCAAGCTGGAAGCCGGCTTGAGCCGCGAGCTGACCCGGCGGGCCGCCCTGGGTTTCGACGCCTTGCTACTCCTGGCCCGGGACCTGCTGCGCGATCACCCAGAGGTGCTGGTTCAGTGCCGCCAACGCTGGCGGGCCCTGTTGGTGGACGAATACCAGGACGTGAACCCGGTGCAGAACCAATTGGTGGAGCTGCTGGCCGGGCTGGGCCACGACCCCGCGCCCCAGGCCGAACCACCGGCCCTTTTGGTGGTGGGCGACCGCAAGCAATCCATCTATGCCTTCCGGGGGGCCGAGGTGGCCGAGTTGGTCAACCTGGCCGAACGCCTGGAGAAGGGCGCGGGGCGGGTGGAGCCCCTTGGCCAGAATTGGCGCTCCCATCCGGCGCTGGTGGAATTTTTCAACCGCCTGTTCGCCCAGGTGCTCACCCCTGGCCCCGGGCAGGAGCACGCTCCCCAAGCCTACGTGGAGTACGGCCCCCATGACCGCCAGGAGCCTTCCGGCAAAAAGCCGGGCGACCTTGGCGATGTGGTGGTGGAGTTGGTGGATTGCAAGAGTTTGCTCACGGAGGACAAACCCAGCGCCGACGCCCAGCGGGCAGTGGAGGCCCGGGCTCTGGCGGCGTATTTGCGCGGACTTTTCGACCAGAGCCTCTACCATCCCGGCCAGGTGGCGGTGCTTTTGCGCAAGCTCACCCAGGTGGGGGTGTACGAAGAAGCCCTTCGCCGGGCAGGGGTGGATTTCTATACCGTGGGCGGCCGGGGTTTTTTCGAGCGCCAGGAGATAAGCGACCTGGCCCACGCCCTCAGGGCCATCCTGGACCCCCAGGATGAAATCGCCCTGGCCGCCTGGTTGCGTTCGCCCCTGGTGGGTCTCAGCGACGAAAGCCTCTTGACCCTGGCCCATCCCCGGCCGCCCCGGCGCGAAGGTCTCCACGCCGGGCTAATGAGCGGCTCGCCTTTGCCGGACTGGTGCGAGGACGGGCAGTCGGCTTGTCTGGACAAGGCGAGGCGCGCCCTGGACACCCTGGGCCCCTTGGCCCGCAGGCTCCATCCTGCGGAATTGCTAACCCTGCTTTTGGAAGACAGCGACCTTTTGCCGGTGCTCATGGGCACCGGCGCGGGGGAGCAAAAGGTGGCCAATCTGCGCAAGCTCCTGGAGAGCGCCCGCCAGCCCGGCGGGGTGTTGGCCGGAGGCATGGAGGCCTTTGCCCGGGGCCTGGCCGGCTTGGTGGCCGATCCGCCCAAGGATGCCCAGGCCCCGCTTTTGGGCGAGGAAGCCAGGGTGGTGCGCATCATGAGCGTGCATCAGGCCAAGGGCCTGGAGTTCCCGGTGGTGGTGCTGCCCGACCTGGCCGGCAAGGACGGCGGCAATAGCCGGGGGCCGGATCTGGGTCCAGGCGGCGAGTTGGTCATGGCCCCGCCCCATCCGGACAGCGGAGCCCCGGCCAAGCCGCCCCTCTATGATCGTCTGCAAAACAGAGACAAGGCCCGCCAGGAAGCCGAGGATGCCCGCAAGTTCTACGTGGCCTGCACCCGGGCCGAGGAGCGCCTGGTCTTGATCACCAGCCCCGGAGGCACCAAGAGCAAGGGTTGGGACTACTGGGCCCGGGAGCTGGTGGCCACCGACCCGGCGGCGCGCCTCAACGACGCCGCGAAACTGCCCCTGCATGGCCTAGTGGATCCGAGCGCCCTGGCCGATGCCTGGCCGGGTGATTTGCCGGGTGATGCCGGGGCGGCCAAAGAAGAGGCGGCGGCCCTTTTGGCGCGCATAGATCGTCCCGCCGCGCGGCTGTCCCTGGTGCGCGAATCGGTGAGCGGCCTGGAGAACTACCTGGCCTGCCCCCGGCTCTATGTGCTCACCCAGTGCCTGGGCCTGGACACCGCCTTTTTGCCACGGCCTGGCCAGGCGGGCGGCGGCGGTTCGCCTCGGGCGGTGGAACTGGGCAGCCTGGTGCATCGGTTCATGGAGGTCACTGATTTTGCCCAAGGCCCGGCGGGCCTGGAAAGGGCACTGGCCTCCCTGGAGCACGACCCTGATTTGGCGGACCAGGCCCTGTCCCTGGCCACACGCCTTTGGGACACCGAGCTGCCCGGTCTGCTGGACCCGACCCGGAAGTTGGAGCGGGAGCTGCCTTTCTGTTTGCACCTGCCCGGCCTGGGCGGCGGCCCGGCCTTGGAGATGATCGGCGAGATCGATCTGGCCGCGCGCCTGGACACCGGCTGGCTGGTGGCTGACTACAAGGTCACCGCCAAGGCCGACCCCATGCCTTACCGCGACCAGATGGCCCTCTACGCCCTGGCCCTGTACAAGGGAGAGGGAGGTCAAGGGCCCGCGCCCCGCTGCTGCCTGGTGTTTCTGTCACCCCAAGGGGCCAAATTAAGCTGGCTGGAGTTCACCGCCGCCGATCTGGAGGAAATGGATCGACGGGTGCGCGCCGCCGCCCAGGGCATCGCGGCCCTGGGGCCCCAGCCCGATCCCGCCACCTTGCCGTCCGGGCCGGGCTGCGACCCGTCCCATTGCCCCGTGGCCGCGCTTTGCGGCCTGGAGGGCGGACCATGAAGGAGCCCCGCCAGGTGCAACTCAAGGGCCGGGTCAAGCGCATCACCTTTGCCAACCCGGAAAACGGCTACACCGTGGCCAAGGTGGAAATTTCCGGCCGCCTGGGCCTGACCACCCTGGTGGGGCGCATGCCTGGGCTCACCGAGGGCCAGGAGGTGGAGGTAAGCGGCAAGGAGTCGGACCACCCCAAGTTCGGCCCCCAGATCGAGGTGGAGGAGTGCCGCACCCGGCAGCCCTCGGACGCCGAGGGGGTGGAGCGCTATCTGGCCTCGGGCCTCATCAAGGGCGTAGGCCCGGTGCTGGCCGGGCGCATCGTTGAGACCCTGGGCACCTGCGCCCTGGAGGTGATCCTGGAGCAGCCCAAGCGCCTGGCCGAGGTTCCCGGGGTGGGGCCCAAGCGGGCCCAGATAATCGCCGAGGCGGTGGTCGCCCACGGGGCCCTGCGCGACCTCATGGTCTTTTTGCAATCCCACGGGGTGGCGGCCACCACGGCGCTACGCATCTATCGCCGCTACGGGGCCGGGGCCTTGGGAGTGGTGCAGAACAAGCCCCACCGCCTGGCCTCGGACGTGCGGGGCATCGGCTTCGCCACCGCCGACGCCATCGCCGCCCGACTGGGCATCGCCGCCGATCATCCCGAGCGCCTCCAGGCCGGGCTGCTGTGGATTTTGAGCACCGCCCGGGACGAGGGGCACGTTTACCTGCCCTACGAAGAGTTGCTGGAGCGCACCGCCGCCGAGCTGCGGGTGGAGCGCCCCCTCTTTGGTCCGGCCTTCGCCCGCCTGCACGGCGAGCAGGAGATCGTGGCCGAGGACCTGCCTTCGGGCCAGAGGGTAGTTTACCTCACCGGCCAGCACGCCATGGAGATGCTGGCCGCCAAGGAGCTGGCCCGCATCTCCCGCCAGGAAGGGCTGCTCACCCCGGAGCGGGCGGCCAAGGCCGTGGACTGGGCCTCGCAACAACTGGCGGTCAAGCCGTCGCAAAGCCAAGCCCAGGCGCTCACCGGACTGCTGGAGGCGGGGCTGGGGGTGCTCACCGGGGGACCGGGCACCGGCAAGACCACCCTGGTAAAGGCCATCATCACCATCGCCCAGCGCATGGGGCACGCCGTGGCCCTGGCCGCGCCCACCGGACGGGCGGCCAAGCGCCTAGCCCAGGCCAGCGGCCAGGAGGCCCTTACCCTGCACCGCCTGCTGGAGTACAGCCCCAAGGAGAACCGCTTCTTGCGCGGGCCCTCCAAGCCCCTGGAGCACGGGCTCATCGTGGTGGATGAATCCTCCATGATCGACCAATGGCTGGGGGCCCACCTGGCCGCGGCGGTGGGGGCCAACAGCCGCCTGCTCTTGGTGGGCGACGCGAACCAACTCCCCCCGGTGGGGGCGGGCCTGTTCTTCCGCCAGATCATGGACAGCGGCGCGGCCAAGGTGGCCCAACTCACCGAGATCTTCCGCCAGGACGAGCGCGGGCTCATCGTGGCCAACGCCCACCGCATCCTGCACGGCCAGATGCCCCGCCTGCCCGAGCGGGAAGGGGAGGGCGATTTTTTCTTCATCGAGCAGAAAGATCCATCCCGGGCGGCCGAGGTGATCCGCGAGCTTGTCACCCAACGCCTGCCCCGGCGCTTCGGCCTGGACCCGGAGCGCGACATCCAGGTGTTGGCCCCCATGCACAAGGGCAACCTGGGGTGCGCCAACCTCAACGCCCTTTTGCGCCAGGCGCTCAACCCCCGGGCCGCCGGGCGGGTGGGTCTGGCCCCCGGCGACCGGGTGATGCAGGTGCGCAACAACTACGATCTGGAGGTTTTCAACGGCGACCTGGGCCTGGCCCTGCGCGAGGACGACGAGGGCCTGGTGGTGGAGATGGAGCAGGGCCCGGTGAGCTACGCCCCGGCCGACCTGGAGGACCTGACCCTGGCCTACGCCATCACCGTGCATAAGAGCCAGGGCAGCGAATACCCGGCGGTGGTCATCGCCCTGGCCCAGGAGCACTACATCATGCTCAACCGCCCACTGCTTTACACGGCGGTTACAAGAGGAAAAGGCTTGGTGGTCATCGTGGGCCAGCGCGCCGCCCTCAAGCGGGCGGTGGAGCACGCCCAGCCCATCCGTCGCTACGCCAATCTGGACGGGAAGATTAAAAAATGCCTGGCCTGAAACGCAGCCTGGGCGCCGCCCTGCTGATCGTTGCCTTGGGGGTCTTGGCGGGCTGCGCCGCCGTAACCTCCTTTACCGCCTCCAGTCAATATGGGGGCCAATCGGTGCGTCTGCGGGGAGAACTGTACCGGCCGGTTGGCCCCGGCCCCTTCCCGGCGGTGGTGCTGCTGCACGGATGCTCGGGCATCAAGGAAAACTATCGTCAATGGGCGCGCCTGCTCTCGGAATGGGGTTACGTGGCCTACGTGCTGGACAGCTTGGGGCCACGGGGCTTGGGCTCGGTCTGCAACAAGCGGGCCCTGTCGGCCAGGGCCCGCTCCGTGGACGCCTATGACGCCAAGGCCTATCTGGCGGGGTTGCCCCATGTGCGGGCCGACAGCATCGGGCTGATGGGCTGGTCCCATGGAGGGATCGCCGCTTTGTGGGCGGCCGACCCGGCCACGCTGCGCACCGGCGATTCATTTCAAGCCTACATAGCCCTGTATCCGGGGTGCTGGCTGCACATGACCGGGCTGCGGGCCCCGTTGCTCATCCTGGCCGGAGCCCGGGACGACTGGACCCCGGCGGCGCACTGCCAAGCATTGGCGCAAGCCCTGGCAACCCGGGCGGGGCCTCCGGTGACCATCAAAGTGTATCCCCAGGCGACCCATGCCTGGGACCGCGACCGGCCCCCCCGCTATTACCAGGGGCATCGCCTGGAGTACGACCCCGTGGCCACCAGCGACAGCCAGAAGATGGTGCGGGAATTTCTGGGGAGATATCTGCGGGGGCGTTGAGGGGATTTATTCGCGGTACTTGCCCGGCTCCAGGAGCACGTGGTCCTTGGGGGGCTCGGGATAAAGAAACACGTTTACCGACTCGCTGCGCTGGGTGGCGAGGCTAAGGCCGGTGAAGTCGGGCTGGATGGGCAACTCGCGATGGCCCCGGTCCACCAGCACGGCCAAGTCCACCGAGGCCGGGCGGCCCAGGGAGAAGATGGCCTCCAGGGCCGAGCGCACCGTGCGGCCGGTGAAGATCACGTCGTCGATGAGCACCAATCGGCGGCCTTCCACCGGAAAATGTATCACCGTGTCGTTGAGCTTGGGCACCTGGCGTAAACGGGTCCAGTCGTCGCGGTAAAAGGCGATATCCACTAAGCCCTTGTCCAGATTCAGCCGCGGCCGTCCCAGAGCCTGGGCCATGGCCGCCTCCAGGCGGCGCAGCAGCAGGTCGCCGCCGGTGTGGATGCCCACCAACCCCAGGCCGCTGGGGTCGGCATGGCGGCGCAACAGTCCTTGGGCGATGCCTTCAATGCCTCGGGCAATGTCCCGGTTGTCGAAAACCAGGCGGGGATGGTTTGCGCTGGCGGATTCCATGAGGCTTTCTTTTGCGTTTCTCGCAGCCGGTTAGGTGACAAGCAGAGGCGACCCATTGGGAAAGATACTTTGATAGCAGGGTGTTGGGTGCTTGTCAAGCGATAGGATGGGAACAGGCCCATTAGAGAGGGGCCCAGGGAGGGTCGCTGGCTGCCCCGCAAGAGGCCCCGCCAAGGCATTGTTCCGCTTAAAGGCGGTCAGGATCGCCTCGGGCTAGAAATTTAGAATTTTGTCGGCCTTTTGAATTTGCTCGTACAAGAATTTCATGTTGGACAATTTCATGTACTGATCTTCATCCACACCGTGGATGACCATGCACTTGCCTCAGGCGGCCAGCAACCCCTCGCTGAGGGCGAAGAGCTTGGCTTGCTCTGCGATGGGGAAGCTTTCGCTGTCGCCCCGATAAAGGTCGGTGGCCGCGCCGTTAAGGAAAATGGTCACTTCCTCGTCCTGATTTAGCAGGAAATTGCCAAGCCTAACCGTGTTCCACTTGATCTCCGGGTCCGGGCTGGACAGGACTATAAGTATTTGCATAACCAATCCTTTTACTTAAGTTGCATTGTATATTTCAATAATACCTTCATTGCCCAGCGTGGTCCAGGGATATCAACCCGAGAGTTGGTGGAACGCTGTACGGAGGATGTCGGGTCGAGCAGAGGCTACCAGGGGCCCCACATGTCCCAGTTCACCGGACCTGAACTCCAACCATCCATGTAATTGAGACGGTTCTGGCCGCCTTGGTTGTACAGATCCCAGGCCAATTTCTTAAACCTCTGGTAATCCTGGTAGGTGCCCACCCAAAGGCATTGGCAGTCGGTGGCGTCGGCCCAAAGGTAGTAGTCCTTGCCGCCGCGCACTAGGTGCAGAATGCGCTGCTGGGGCATGGATTTTAGGTGGGCCATGCGGGCCGGGGTGTTGGCTTCTATGGCGTCGAAACCGGCGGAGATGAGCACGTAATCGGTCTGCTTGGTTTCCTGTTTGCTTTCCATGCCAGCGCAAGCGGCCAGGGCCATGGCCAAAAAGATTGCAAAAGCCGCGAATATCGGTCGTTTCATGTTATGTCCAATTCTGGTTGTAGGCATGTTTAGCGAGGCGGCAAGTCCTTGAACGCGGGCCAGCCGCCAAGACTTTCGGCGGCCAGCACGGCCCGGATTATGGCCCGGCTCAGGCAATCGGCCGCGGCCCGTCCTATCTCACTCACCGCCGTGGCCTCGGGCGGGCCGAAAAAGCCGGGCGAGGAGCGCAGGGCGCGCCCGCCGGTGGCCAGGGCGAAGATGGTGTCCCCGTCGAACATGGTGTGGGCCGGGCGTATGGCCCGGGCCAGGCCGTCCTGGGCCATCTGGGCCACCTTCTTGCACTGGGCCTTGGTCAAGGTGGCGTCGGTGGCCACCACTCCGATGGTGGTGTTCTTGGCCGCCTCGGTCTGGGGGGGCCAGGGCGGCAGCACCTTGGCCCGGGCGGCGTCAGGGCCGAACTCATGGTCCAGTTCCTGGCCCAACTCCCAAAACTGGCCCGTGGCCGGGTTCAAAAGCGAGCCCAGGGAGTTTACCGCAACCAGGGCCCCCACGGTGAC
>JAHJPG010000027.1 GCA_018819925.1 Pseudomonadota bacterium | reverse complement strand
GGCCCGGAATGATTCGATTATAACGCGGGCGATGCCGTGTAAAAGACCGTAGGTGAAAAAAATTTGCCCCGCGAAGCGCCGGTGCCGCCAAAGCAGCAGAAGCACTCCCAGAATCACCAGCAGGGCCGCGCTGGTGTAGAGCTGGGTGGGGTGCAGCGGGATGCCCCGGGGAGCCAGGGAGAAGGGGTCGCTGAAGGTGACTGCCCACCAGCCGCCCTCCCAGATCCGGCCGAAGCAGCAGCCGGCGGAAAAGCAGCCCAGACGCCCCACCGCCTGGGCCAGGGCCAGGCCCGGGGCCACGCAGTCCATGAGGGTGAGCACGGGTATGCGCCAGCGGCGCATGAGGATGAGTCCGACCACCAAGGCCCCGGCCAACCCGCCGTAGAACACCAGGCCGCCTTCCCAGATGGCCAGGGCCCGCCAGGGGGCGGCCTTGAACTGGGCCGGCTCCAGCAAAACGAACATGAGGCGCGAACCCACCAAGCCGCTGACCAAGAGCCACAGGGCCAGGCTCATCACCCGGTCGGGGTCCAGGCCGGCGTTTTTGGCCAAACGGGTCATGAGCCACAGGCCCAGGGCCGCGCCCAGGGCCAGCAGCACCCCGTAGGTGTGGATGGTCAGGGGGCCGAGTTTGAAAAGGACGGGAAACACGGCCGCGCCTCTCCTCTTAGGCCTTGCCCCGGATCAGGGCCCAGGCCAGATACACGCCGCCCACGGTTATGGCCGCGTCGGCCAGGTTGAACACCGGCCAGTGCCAGTTTCCCGCGTACAGGTCCACGAAGTCCACCACTTTGCCCAGGCGCAGGCGGTCCACCAGATTGCCCAGGGCCCCCCCGCAGATGAGCCCCAGGGCCAGGAAGGCGCCCCGCTGGCGGCCCAGGGGGCCGCAGGCGGCCCAGGCGGCCAGGGCCAGGGCCACTAGGGTGGCCCCCACCAGCATCCAGCGGGCCCCGTCCATGGTGGCGAAGCTGCTGAAGGCGGCCCCGGTGTTGTAGGCCAGCACCAGCCGGGCGAAGCCGGGGATGATCGTCACCGGGCCCTGCTCCAGCCAGGGGACCATCACCGCCTTGAGCAGCTGGTCGGCCCCGGCCAGGGCCAGGGCCATGAGGGCCAGCTTGCCCAGGCTGCGCACTGTTTAGGCGATCTCCCGCACCACCGCCGCGCAGCGGGAGCACAGCTCGGGATGCTCTTGGTCGTTGCCCACCGTGTCGCTGTGGGTCCAGCAGCGGGGGCACTTGTCCGCCTGGGTGGGCTCCACCAGGATGGCCAGGCCGTCTATCTCCTCGCTCACCAGGGTGGGGCTTTCCGGGGCGGCGTCCAGGAGCTTGAGTGCGCTGACCATGGTGATCTCGGCGAAGGCCTCGGCGTTTTGCCCCAAAAACTCCAGGGTCTCGGGGTCGGCGGACAGCGAGAGCACCGCCTGTAACGAGTTGCCCACCAGCTTTTGTTTGCGGGCAATGTCCAGGGCCTTGTTCACCTCGCCCCTCAGGGTCAGCAGGCGTTTCCAGCGCTGGGACAGCTCGGCGTCCATGAGGCTCTCGTCGGGGGTGGGCAGCGAGGCCATGTGCACGCTGTGGTGCTGGGCCTTGGCTCCGGGAACATAGTCCCAGGCCTCCTCGGCGGTGAAGGACATGATGGGCGCGCTCAGGCGCACCATGGCGTCGAGCAGGCGGTAGATCACCGTCTGGGCCGAGCGGCGGGCCGGGGAGGCCGGGGCGCTGGTGTACAGGCGGTCCTTTATCACGTCCAGGTAGAAGCCGGACAGGTCCACCACGCAGAAGTTGTGCAGGCCGTGGAACACGGTGTGGAAGTTGAACTCCTCGTAGCCGCCAAGGCAGCGGGAGATGAGGTCCTGCAGCCGGTGCAGCATGAGCCGGTCCATCTCGCCCATGTCACTGAGGGCCACCTGATCGGTGGCCGGATCGAAGTCTTCCAGGTTGCCCATCATGAAGCGCATGGTGTTGCGGATGCGGCGATAGGCCTCGGCCAGTTGCTTGAGGATATCCGGGCTGATGCGGATGTCGTCGGTGTAGTCCTCGGAGGCCACCCACAGCCTGAGAACCTCGGCCCCGTACTGGTCGATGACCTGCTGGGGCGGGATCACGTTGCCCAGGCTCTTGGACATCTTGCGGCCGTCGCCGTCCACCACGAAGCCGTGGGTGAGCACCATGCGATACGGCGGCTCGCCCTTGGTGCCCATGGCGCACAACAGCGAGCTGTGGAACCAGCCCCGGTGCTGGTCGCTGCCCTCCAGGTACATGTCCGCCGGCCAGGTGAGATCGGGGTTGGGCTCCAGCACCGCCGCCTGGCTGGTGCCCGAGTCGAACCACACGTCCAGGATGTCCTTTTCCTTGTTGAGCTCGGTGCCGCCGCAGATGGGGCACACCGCCAGATCGCCCAGCAGCTCTTGGGGGCTGCGGGCGAACCAGGCGTCGGCGCCCTCCTCGTGGAAGGCGGCCACCACCTTGGCCGCCATCTCCGGGGTGAGCACGAACTCCCCGCAGGAGGCGCACTGGAACACGATGATGGGCACGCCCCAGGACCGCTGGCGGCTGATGCACCAGTCGGGGCGGTTCTCGATCATGCCGTAGATGCGCTCCCGGCCCCAGCGGGGCACGAAGCGCACCTTGTTCTGGATGGCCTCCAGGGTGCGAGAGCGCAGGTTGTTCTCATCCATGGAGATGAACCACTGGGCCGTGGCCCTGAAGATCACCGGGCTCTTGCAGCGCCAGCAGTGGGGATAGGAATGGCTGATCTTCTCGGTGGCCAGCAGGACTCCCACCTCGCGCAGCTTTTCCACCACCGCCGCGTTGGCCTCGAACACCTCCTGGCCGGCGAAGAACTCCACCTCCTCGGTGAAGCGGCCCTGGTCGTTCAGGGGGCTGTAGACCTCCAGGCCGTACTTTAGGCCGGTCTCGTAGTCCTCCCGGCCGTGGCCCGGCGCGGTATGCACCAGCCCGGTGCCCGCCTCCAGGGTCACGTAGTCGGCCAACACCCCCACCGACTCGCGGTCGTAGAGGGGATGCTTGGCCTTGAGGCCCTCCAGGTCGTGGGGATCTATGTTGGTGAGCTTGCTCCAGCCCTCGAAGCCGAAGGCGTCCATGTTGATGGCCGCCAGGCGCTCGGCCAGGATGTAGACCTTGCCCTGGTGCTCCACGGCCACGTAGTCCAGCTCGGGGTTGGCGGCCACGGCCATGTTGGCCGGGATGGTCCAGGGGGTGGTGGTCCAGATCACCAGGTGCACCGGCTTGCCGGCCAGCTCGGGGTACTTGCCGCTCATGTCGTCGGTGACCGGGAAGGCCACGAAGATGCTGGGGCTGGAGTGGTCGGCGTACTCCACCTCGGCCTCGGCCAGGGCGGTCTGGCAGGAGTTGCACCAGTAGATGGGCTTCTTGGAGTGGTACACCCCGCCCAACTCGTAGAACCTGGCGAACTCCGCGGCGGTGATGGCCTCGTAGTCGTAGCTCATGGTCAGGTAGGGGTGGTACCAGTCGCCCAAGACCCCCAGGCGCACGAAATCCTTGCGCTGGATGTCGATGAACTTCTCGGCGTAGGCCCGGCAGGCCTTGCGCACCGACAACTGGCCCATCTGGGCTTTCTTGGCGCCCAGCTTCTTGTCCACCTCGTGCTCGATTGGCAGCCCGTGGCAATCCCAGCCGGGCACGTACACCGCATCCAGGCCGCTCATCTGGCGGGACTTGATGATAATGTCCTTGAGCACCTTGTTGAAGGCGGTGCCCATGTGGATATTGCCGTTGGCATAGGGCGGCCCGTCGTGCAGAATATACTTCTGGCGTCCCGTTGATTGCTGGCGGAGCTCTTGGTAAAGCTCCTCCTCCTGCCAGCGCGCCAGCATCTGCGGTTCGCGCTGGGGAAGGTTGGCCTTCATGGGAAAATCGGTGCGGGGAAGATTTAGGGTCTTTTTGTAGTCCATGCGGCTCACCCCGGTGTGACGTAAACTACCTTTAGAAACTCGAATTTCTACCATACCCGATGCTCAAGTCAAGGCCGGGGCCCATTGGGGGGCGGCCGGGCGGGGGGCGGGTGGCCAAGCCCCTTGACACCTCGGGGGCGCCCGGCTAGAGTTTGGGAGGAATTTTCCCTTGGCGAATAGGGGAGTTAAGTGAGTATACTCAAACGCCTTTTCAGCCGAGAGCCGCAGAAAAAGCGTCTGTTCGTTTTGAGCATGGACGGGGTGAGTCTGCCTTTTGCCCAAAAGGCGGGCGGCGGAGGCCTGATGCCCAACCTGGGGGCTATTTTGTCCCAGGGGGCCAGCGCGGGGCTCACCTCTTCGCTGCCCACCGTGTCCACCGTGGCCTGGACCAGCTACATGACCGGGGTGAACCCGGGCAAACACGGGGTCTTCGGTTTGGTGGAGCGCCACCCAGACCCCTTCTCGGTCATCATCCCCTCCTCCCTGGACATCAAGGCCCCCACCCTGTGGGAGATGCTGGGCCGGGGCGGGGTGCCGGTGGGGGTTATGAACGTGCCCATGACCTTCCCCCCCAAGAAGGTCAACGGCTTCATGGTCAGCGGCTTTCTGAGCCCGGATCTGTCCCAGGCCACCTACCCGGTGGAACTGGCCCCCCGGCTAATGGAGATGGATTACCGCATCGAGGCCGACGTGGCCCTGGCCGCCAGCGAGCCGGACTTTTTCCTGGCCGAGTTGGGCGAGGCCCTCAGCCGGCGCTTCAAGTCGGCCTTTCAGCTCATGCGCGAGGGGCAGTGGGAGTTTTTCCAGCTTCACCTCACCGGGCCGGACCACATAAACCGGCTGTACTGGGACGCCTGGGAAGAGGGCGGCGAAAAAAGCGGCCAGCGCCTGGCCGAGTTCTACCGCCTTCTGGACGGCTACCTGGGCGAGCTGACCGAGCAGCTGCCCCAGGGCTGCCCCCTGGTGCTCATCGGCGGCTTCGGCATGACCCGGGCCCGGGGCACGGTCTACCTGAACCAGTGGCTGGAGTCCAACGGTTACCTGCTCTTCGGCAAGGGCAAAAAAGAGCTGAAGAACCTGCACAGCGACAGCAAGGCCTACAGCCTCATTCCCGGGCGCATCTATTTGAACCTGGAGGGCCGGGAGCAAAAGGGCACCGTGGCTCCGGGGCGGCCCTACGAGGACCTGCGCGAGGAGCTGATCCACCGCATCGGCGGCCTGGAGCACCCGGAAACCGGCGACCCCCTGGTGGCCAAGGTGCACCGCCGCGAGGAGCTTTACTCCGGCCCGCAGCTTTCCCGGGCTCCCGACCTTGTGGTGGAGCCGGCCCAGGGCTTTGAGATCAAGGCTAATCTGGGGATGAGCGGCCTGGTGGCTCCCCCCGAGCGCAAGGGCTGCCCCAGCCGCTCCGACGCCTTGTTCTACATAAGCGGCATCAAGGAAGGCCTGCGGCCCGGCCCCCACCGCCTGGAAGACATGGCCCCCACCCTGCTGGGCCTGCTGGGCCTGAACCCGCCCCCCAGCCTGGAGGGCGAGAGCCTTCTATGACCCGGCCCGGCTTCACCGTCTGGCTCACCGGGCCCCCCTGCTCGGGCAAGACCACCTTGGGCCTGATGCTGAGAGAGGAGCTGGCCAGGCGGGGGGTGGGCGCGGCCCACCTGGAGGGGTCTCAGGTGCGGGCCAGCCTGGGTCCGGAGCTGGGCTTCAGCCGCCAGGACCGCCACACCGCCAACCTCAGGGCCGCCTGGGTGGCCGGGCAACTCAACCAGGCCGGGGCCGCCTGCGTGGTCAGCGCCATCGCCCCCTTCGCCGACACCCGCCGCGAGCTTCGCGCCGCCCTGGGCCAGTACGTGGAGGTGTTTCTGGACTGCCCCCTGGAGCAGCTGGTCAACCGCGACCGGCGGGGCCTGTATGCGCGGGCCCTGGCCGCCGGGGGGACCGATTTCACCGGCCTGGGCAGCCCCTACGAGGCCCCCGAAGACCCGGAGATGCACTGCCTCACCGGGCGGGAGACTCCCGAGGAAAGCCTGGGCAAGATCCTGGCCTACCTGGAGCTGGCCCGCCTGGTCCCCCCCGCCGCAAGCCAAGCCGCCCCCCAGCCCGCCGATGAGCGGGGCGGCGAGGGCGCTTACTCTGCCGAGGAGGAAGCGGCGCTTACCGCTCGTTTAAAAGACTTGGGTTATTTGTAGCCGGCCGGCTTCGCCAGGCGGCCGGGTTAATGGATTCAACGTCGTGTAGGTTGGGTGGAGGGCGCGGCCCGAAACCCAACAATTCCGTTTTTACCGGCAAGCCAAGATGTTGGGTTTCGCTGCGCTCTACCCAACCTACAAGTCAGGCTGTGCCGCTGAAATCGGGGAGGGCGGGGATGAACCCCGCCCAGACAAAGCGCCTTCCGGCTTTCTCCACCTTCTTCCCCGCATCCGGCCAATAAAAAGCCCCCGGCCTGGGCCGGGGGCTTCGCGTCGCTTGGGAGCGGTCTTACTTGGCGTAGTTGTTGAGCTGCTGCACCAGCTTCTTGGCCGAGGGCGGCAAAGGAGCCTTGTTCTGCGCCAGGATCTGCTCGGCGGTGTAGGCCTTGCCGTAGTAGGCCTCGGTGCGCTTCTTGTCGAACTCCAGGCCCGCGCCGTCCAGGGAAACCCCGGCAAAGGCGCCCGCGCTCATGGAGTAGGAGTAGATGTCGCTGTCCTTGCCGGCGAAGGTGCTGCCGCCGCTGGCGGTGCGGCCCACGGGACCGGCGGCCACCGAGGCGTCGCCGCCCAGCTTGGCGTGGCCCTTGAGGATGCCCTTAAGACCGTTGGCGGTCATGATCATCATCATGAAATCGGTGGAGGAAGCGCCGATCTGCAGGCCAATGCTGGCCCCGGCTATGGTGTAGAAGGCCGGTCCGGTCCAGGAGCCGTCCTTGGCGCGGGACATGATGATGCCGGTGCCGCCCTGGCCGCCAATGATGAAGCCGGCCTTGAACACGCCCGGGAAGATGGCGATGGCCTTGGCCTTTTTCAAAAGATCGCGGGCCACGCCTTTATCTTCGGCGCCCATCATCTTTTGGACCACCACCGAAGCCTCGTCCACCTTTAAAATCGCCGTGTCCTTGTCTCCGGCCAGAGCCGGGATCACCGCCAGGGCCAAGAGCAAGGTCAGGGCCGCCACCAGGCTGGCTGCGGCACGGGTGTGTTTGCGCATAACTTCCCTCCGTTATCGGTTTGTTTGGCGTACCCGGGCGCTTGGCTCCAGGCAACCGTATCCTACAGATTTTTAATCCTTACCAAATAAGATACGCGCCCCGGCGCGGCAAAATCAAAAGAAAAGGGATTCGAAAAAAAGAGGTTATTGCAGCCAGGCCCAGACCGAGCCCGGCCCGGGAGTGGCCTGGGGCAGCTCCAACCAGGCGCACAGAGAAGGGAATAGGTCGTAGAGGCGGGCCCCTTCCAGCTCTTGGCCGGCCCGGGGCAGGCGGCCCTCCCCGGCCGGGGCGGCGATGACCACCCCCTCTTGGGCGTGGTTGGCCCCGTCGGGCCCGCTGTCGTTGCCCGGGGTGAACACGGGCTCATCTCCGGGCCACACCGTGGCCAGGGCCCGCCAGCCCAGGCCGCCGGGGTAGAGGATGAGCTCCGGGGGCAGGCCCCTGGTGGCGCGGTAGATGTCCCGGGGCCGGAACACCCGGTTGCCCAGGGATTGGCCGTCCGGCCCGGCCATGGCCTCCAGCTCTTGGCCCAGCCTGGCCAGCAGGGCCTCGGCCTGATCGGGCGGCACCGCGCCCTGAGGCTCGCGCCCGGCCAGGTTAAGGTAGACGCGCCCGTAGTAGCCGCCGTCGGCCCAGACCCGGGTGCGGGGCCAGTCCACCATCTCCGGGGCCAGGGGGGCGGGCCGCTCCGGCGGGTTCTTGAGCACCAGATAGCCCTGGCGGCGCAGCCACTGGTTGAGGGCCAAACCGCCCTCCAGGGTCCGGGCTCCGTGGTCGCTGACCACCAGCACCAGAGTCTCGGGGGGCAAGGCGGCCACCAGCTCCCCCACCAGGGAGTCCAGCAGGCGGTAATGGGCGGCCACCAGCCCGGGCTGTTCCCAAAAGGCGTGCTGTAGGCGGTCCGGGGACATCTCCACCATCATGAAAAGCTCGGGGCGGTACAGGCCGTACAGCCCCCGGGCCACGGCGAAGCGCCGCCGGGCCATGGTGGTGAGCTGGGCGTAAAGCTCCCTCCGGGGGGCGGTGCGGAAGTCCTTGACGTCGAACAGGTACTCGCCTCCGGCCCAGCGGTTCAGGCGGGGGGCCAGGCTGGGCGGCCACACCCCGCCCTCGGCCCCCGGCGGGGTGAGGGGGCCGCTGACCATGGCCCCCTTGAGCGGGGCGGCGGGGTAGGTGAGCGGCCAGCCCAGGACCACCGAGGTGAGCCCGGCGGCGGTGGCCGCGTCCCACAGGCGCGGCGCGTGAACCCACTCGGCGCTGGCCGTGGCCAGGGGGCCGTAGGCGGCCTCGGCCCGGTTGCGGAAGCCGTAGATGCCCAGCTGGCCGGGGTCTTGACCGGTGGCCATGCACATCCAGGCGGGCACGGTGATGGGGGGTATGGTGCTGGCGAGGCTTCCCCAGCGGCCCCGGGCCATGAGGGCCTGAAGGTGGGGCAGGCTCCCGGCCGGGGAGCCGAAGACCAGGGAGGGCTCCAGGCAGTCCAGGCCGATGACCGCCGCCCGGGGGCGGTTCATGGGCGCTCTTGCCTGGCGGCCCGGGCGAAGCGCTCCAGTTGGGCCCGGAAGTAGTCTTGGCGCTCCCGGGGCCCGGCGGCCAGGGCGGCCCGGGCCGCTGCCTCGGCCCGGCGGGGGTCGCCGGCGGCGAAATAGGCCTCGGCCAGGGTGTCCCAGATGTGGGGCAAGGGGACCAGGGCCACCGCCTCCTGGGCCAGGGCCACCGCCTCCCTGGGGCGGCGCAGGGCCGGGTCCTGGGCCGTGGCGTAGAGCCAGGCCAGAGCGTTTTGCACCTCCGGGTCACGTGGAGCCAGGGCCAGGGCCCCCTTGAGGCGCTCCCGGGCCTGGCGCTCCCGGCCCTGCTCAAAGAGCAGAATGCCCATTTGCATTTGCAGGCGGGCGTCGTGGGGCCGCCGGGCCAGCTCCGAGGCCAGCAGCCGGCTCAGGGTGGCCTGCTTCAACTGCAGGTCCAGGCCCAGGCCTTCCAGGCCCAGGCCCCCGGCGATGACCAGGGCCAGGGCCACGAAAAACACCGCCAGGCTCCGCCTGATTAGCCGGGCCTGGGCCGCGATGCGCTCCGGGTGGGCCTGGGCCTGGTCCAGGGCCCGCACCCGCTGGGCGATGGAGAAGTGGTGCCAGGAGGGCACGTCGCGGGTGTTGCCGGACATCAGGGCGATCTTTTCCAGGGAGGCGGCCAGGGGGGCGGCCTCGCCCATGACCCCGAGGGCGAAAAAGTCGGCCTGGCGCTCGAAATGGCGCATGAAAAATCCCATGACCAGACGTAGATAGACGATGAGCAGCGCCACCAGGGGCAGGGCCGCCAGGATGCTGAAAGCCCCGCCGGCCCCATCGGCGCCAAGCAGCTCCAAGCCCCATGAGCTGCCGGCCAGCCACCACACCAGGGCGCCCATCATCAGGGCCAAGGGCCCGGCCAGGGCGTAGGCGGCCAAGAAGAAGCCCGCGAAGAACATGAGGTAGAACCAAAGGTGGCGATGCACCACGTGGCCCGCCTCGTGGGCCACCACAGCGGCCAGCTCCTGGTTGTCCAGGGCCCGGGCCAGGGCCGGGGTGATGAGCAGGTAGCGCAGGCGGGGCAACAGGCCCAGGATGCCGGCGGTGAGCAGCCGCCCTCCCATGAGGGGCCAGGTGAGTATGCCGCCCACCTCCACCCTGGTGTGCTCCAGCACCATGGCCGCCACCTGGCGCTCCCGGCCCGGCTCCAGGGGGGCGCAGCCCCACCAGCGCTTGACCAAGACCGGGAAGAACAGGGCCAGGGCCCCCACGAAGACCACTAGGTAGGCCAGGTTGCCCGGGCCGGTGTTCAGCCAGGCCCCGGCCGCCGGCCAGGCATGGCCGATGACGTCCTGCACCAGGCTCACCGCCAGCCAGGGGAAGATGACCGGGGCCACCAGGCGCAGCTGGCCGCCTATGTAGTCCCGCCGCTCCAGGCCCTCCAGGCTGGCCGAGCGCTCCAGCCGGTAGGCGGCGCTCCAGACCACCGCCAGCAGCAGCAAATACAGCCCCAGGGCGGTCACGCCCCTGAGGCTCTCCCACCCGGCCATGCCCGGCCAGGTGAGCAGGTTGGCCTTGAGCTCGGCCAGGGTGATGATGAGAAACAAACAGGCGATGGCCGCCAGGTGCAGCTGGGTCACCAGGCGGCGGCCGGACTTGGCCGGGTCCGCCGGGGGGCGCGGCCCGCTCAGACGGCTTTGGTGCATCCGCACCGCCAGGCGCGCGGCCACCCAAAGCATGGCGGCCAGGGCCGCCGAGGCCAGGTAGCTCTCCCCGGGGTCGAGCTGGGGCGGGCCGGGCTGGTAGGCCTCGAACACGGCCATGACCAGGATGAAGGCTATGATTTGGGCGAAAAGCACCGCACACCGCCGGTGGGTTGGAGAAGGAAAAAAGCGGGCCCGGGCCATAATGACCCGGGCCTCGCCTTGGCGTCAAAAAGTGGCGGAGAGAGAGGGATTCGAACCCTCGGTGGAGCTTTACACCCCACACTCGCTTAGCAGGCGAGCACCTTCGGCCTCTCGGTCATCTCTCCGCGGCCGGCCCTTTGGGCCCTCAAATTGTCTCGACACCGCCCTGGGCGGCGTTGTTCTCCTGGCGGAGGGAGTAGGATTCGAACCCACGGAGCCTTGCGGCTCAACGGCTTTCAAGGCCGCCGCCATCGACCACTCGGCCATCCCTCCTCTATTATCCCTAAAAAAATTATAGAGAGGTTTGGGCTTTCGGCCTCGGAACGCTCCTGGGCCCCGCTCCCAGGGCTTATGTACCACCCACCCCCCGAGGGCGTCAACCGTTTACGGCTCCGCCCCCGCCGTTTGGTCTAATAATGGTCCGGGGGCTCTTCCTTGGGGGCGGCGGCCTTGTCCAGGTCGATGATGCGCCGCCCGGGCAGGTACTCCTTGGTTTCGTAGCGCACGATGCGACCGAAGCGCTCCACCAGCCCGGCCAGGCGCAGGGTGTCCTGGCGGATGCGCACCGCCTGGCGCTGAAGGTCGGGGACCTCCTGGTACAGGCCCATCATCTCGCTGCAGGCCAAGAGGGAGGTCAGCGGCTGGTTCAGCTCGTGGGCCGCGGTCCCGGCCAGCTCCACCACCCCGGCCAGGCGGGCCGCCTTTTGCCGCTCTTTTTCCAGGCGGTCGCGATGGGTGATGTCGCGCAGGTTTATGATCACCACCCCGCCCTCCAGGGACACCACCATGATCTCGAAAACCCCTTGGCCCTCCTGGCCGGCCAGGGGCAGCTCCAGCTCTTCCCGGGCCACCTTGCCCTGCCTCACCCATTCCCATAGGGATTGGCCCCAGGACCGCCGCTCGGGGGGCAGAAGCTCCAGCCACGGCTTGCCCGCCATTGGCTCCCGGAACGAAAGCACTTCTTGGGCCGCGCGGTTGGCCATGAGCACGCGGCCCTCCTGGTCCAACACCAGCACCGCGTCGGGGCTGCCCTCCAACACCGCCCGCATGAGGGCCTCTGAGCGCCCCAGGCGTTCCTGGGCCGCCAGGCGCATGGTGACGTCCTCCATGAGCAGGAACCTTTCGCCCTCGGCCAGGAAGCCGGCTCGCAACAGGACATCCTTGTCCTGGCCGTCGGCGCAACGCACCCGGAAGGTGCGCTGGCTGATCGCGCCCTCGCCAGCGGCCGAGTCCTCCCGCCAGGCTTGCTCCACCCGGCGGCGGGTCTGGGGGTCGGGGTAGGCCAGGCCGCGCCAAGTGTCCAGGTCGGTCAGTTGTTGGCGGGAGTAGCCGAACATCTGGCTCAGGGCGGGGTTGCTGTAGAGGAATCGCCCCCGGGAGTCCAGAAAGGCCATCCCCAGGGAGATGTTTTCGGCCAGGGCCTGGAAGCGCCTTTGCTCTTGGGCCAGGGCCCGGGACATCTCCCGGGACTGCTCAGTCAGAAGCTCCACCTGGCGGGCGTGCTCGTTGAGGCTGTCCACCAAAAAACGGGCCCGCCCGGCGTTGACCCCCCGGAAAGCTCCCCTGAGGCGCAGCCGCCAGGTGTGGGGAGTCCAAGATAGGCGCAGCACCGTGGCCGGGTGGCCCTCAAAAAAGCAGGCTTCTTCCACCACCGTGGCCGGCGGTGAGCCCCAGCGCAGAGGCAGGGAGGCCAGGGCGCCCATTATGGCCAGGCAGTTGTCGTGGCTAAGGGCCGCTTGCGGTTTCCAAACCAGGTGCAGCAGGCAGCTGGAGTCGGTGAGCTCGCTTGCCCAGACCCTTTCCACCGAGCGGGTAAACCGCCTAATGAGCCAGGGCGCGGCCCGAATCACGCTTCTGGGGCTGCCCATGAGGCGCAGAAAGAGGGTCTTGAGGGGGCCCCAGTTGTGGAAGGTCAACGCTTCGAAGAACAACCGGTAGGGAGCGCGGGGGTCCTCGAGGATGTCCTCCCGGGCCCGGCGCAGCATCTCGCAGTAGACTTCCTGGGGCACCCAACGTCCGGGGTGACAGAGCAGGGCCTCGGTTTCCTCCATGGTCAATCCCAGGGTCTGCTCCAGGCCCTGGAGCAGGAGGGGCACGGCCTCGGGGCGGCGGCGGCGCACATAGGATATGACCGCCTGGGTGTTGAAGGTGCTGGTCAGTTGTTCGTTCATGCCCCCCGAGCCTTTGTGTGGTGATTCCGGTCAACAAGTATCTAAAAAACAATGTCTATTTGGCAAGTATTTAACGGGGGGCACAGGCGGCGGGCTGGACGGGGGCCGACCTGGTGGTGTATTTATTAGGTGTGTTTGGCGGCACTTGGCATTTCCCATCTTGCAGATAGGAAATGCTCGGTGTATTTTTTGTGTTCACAATATCAACAAACGGCCACCCCTGCCCCGGCGCCGCGGCTGATTGGTGGCGGGCCCGCCAAGGAAGGCGGGCCGTTTCGGGGCCGGGTGGTTGATTAAATTATCCAGGGAGCAGTAAAACATGGACGGCAACAAGGCTCCTAACGTCTCGGGGGTGGACAGCCCCGGGCGCCGGACGGTCTACAGCCTCTGCGGCATGTGCGCGGTGCGCTGTCCCATCCAGGTGGAGGTGGAAGACGGCCGCGTGGTCTGGATCCAGGGCAACCCCAACGACAAGGCCATGGAAACCAGCCTCTGCGCCAAGGGCGCGGCGGCCATCGCCTTCGAGTACGACGACGAGCGCCCCCAGTACCCGCTCATCCGCACCGGCCCCCGGGGCAGCGGCCAGTGGCGCCGGGCTCAGTGGGACGAGGCCCTGGACTACATCGCCGACAAGCTCAAGGCGGTGATGGAAAAACACGGCGGCAAGGGCGTGGCCTTTTCCGACCGGGGCGGCCCCTTCACCGACCTGAGCAAGACTTTTGTCAAGTCCCTGGGTTCTCCCAACTATTTCAACCACGACTGCACCTGCGGCCGCAACGCCCACCATGCCGCCAAGAGCCTTTTCGGCATGGGGCGCACCGACCTGGGCATGGACATCAAAAACACCAAGCACCTGGTGCTCTTTGGCCGCAACATCATCGAGTCCTTGCAAGTCAAGGAAGCCAAGGACTTTATCGCGGCCATGTCCAAGGGGGCCAAATGCACCTACATCGACGTGCGGGCCACCCTCACCGCCTCCAAGGCCACCCGCTTCTGGATGATCCGGCCCAACACCGAATACGCCCTGAACCTGGCCTTCATCCACGTGGTCCTGGCCGAAAACCTCTATGACGCCGACTTCGTCAACAAGTGGGTGGTGGGCCTGGAGGAACTCAAGTCCTTTGTCAAGGACACCACTCCCGCCTGGGCCGAGCGGATAACCGGCGTGAGCGCCGAGGAGATCAAGGCGGCCATCCGCGAGATCGCCGCCGACCGGCCCCGGGTGATCTTCCATGCCGGCTGGATGACCGCCCGCCACCGCCAGTCCTTCTACACCAGCCGCACCTCCCACATCCTCAACGTGCTCATGGGCAACATCGAGGCCACCGGCGGCCTGATCATCTCCAAGGGCCCCGGCGACTACGAGGTGAAGGGCCTGAACAAGCTGGAGAGCCGGGCGCCCAAGCCCCAGGACCCCCGGGTGGACGGCATCGGCACCAAGTTAAAACACTTCGACAGCGGCCCCGGCCTGTTGCACCTGCTTTTCCCGGCTCTGGAGAGCGGCGAGCCCTACCAGGTGGGCGCCTATTTCGCCTACCGCCACGACCCCTTGTCCAGCCTGCCCGACGTGGAGGCCATGAAGGCGGCCTTGGACAAGCTGGACCTTTTGGTGTCCATCGACGTGAACTACTCGGAAACAGCCTGGTACTCCGACGTGATCCTGCCCGAAGCCACCTTCCTGGAGCGGGGCAACATCATCGCCCAGAAGAGCGGGGCCAAGCCCAGCCTGCACCTCAGGGACCAGTGCATCTCCCCGCGCTTCGACAGCCGGCCGGCCTGGTGGATCTTCCGCGAGATACTCAGGCGCCTGGGCAAGGGCGAGGCCCTGGACTTCGAGGACCTCGAGGAGATATGGCGCTTCCAGTTGGAAGGCGCCGGGGTGAATCTGGCCGAGCTGAGGGAAAAGGGCGTGGTCGGCCTGGCATCCAAGCAGGTTTTGCGCGACCGCGACACCGGCCTGGGCTTCAAGACCGCCTCGGGCAAGATCGAGTTCGTCAGCCCCGTGCTGGCCGAGGCCGGCCTGCCCCAGTTCGCTCCCTTCTTCGAACCCGAGGCCAAACAGCCGGGCGAGTTCAGCCTGGTCTTCGGCCGAGTGGCCTATCACAACCACGCCCACACCATGAACAACCCCCTGCTCAACGAGTTGATGAGCGAGAACGCCCTGTGGATAAACGCCAAAAAGGGCGAGGAGTTGGGGTTAGGCGACGGGGACGGGATCGTGGTAAAGGCCAACGGCTACAGCGCCAAGGGCAAGGTCAGGCTCACCGAGTTCATCCACCCCGAGGCGGCGTTCATGGTCCACGGCTTCGGGCGCACCGTGCCCTTACAGACCCGCGCCTTCGGCAAAGGCATCGCCGACCAGCGGCTGATGAAGGGCAAGCTGACCTCGTATGATCCCGCCGGCGGAGGCAACAACCTCACCGAGACGGTGATCACGGTGCAAAAGGCCTAAGGGCCCTCAACGGCTAAAAACCTCACCAGGTGAGGAGTGATAATGAGCAAGTACTATCTTTTGCAAGATTCGGAGCGCTGCATAGGCTGTCTGGCCTGCGAGGTGCACTGCAAGAGCAACAAATCC
>JAHJPG010000026.1 GCA_018819925.1 Pseudomonadota bacterium | reverse complement strand
GCCCTGAACAACGACCTGCACTCGGTGGAGGAGATCACCAACTTCACCAAGGCGGGCGGCGGTTGCGGCGATTGCCAGGAAAAGATCCAGGCCATCCTGGACCAGTTGTGGGACACGGCGCCCAAACAGCCGGTTGAGGTGAAGCCCCCGGCGGCCAAGAAGAAGAAGCTCACCAACATCCAAAAGATGAAGCTCATCGAGGAAACCCTGGAGCGCGAGGTGCGCCCGGCGCTCAAGGCCGACGGCGGCGACATCGAACTCATCGACATCGACGGCGACAAGGTGCTGGTGTCCCTCAGGGGCCGCTGCTCCTCCTGCGCGGCCAGCCAGGCCACCCTGGGCCAGTTCGTGCAAAGCAAGCTCCGCGAATTCGTGAGCGAGGACCTGGTGGTGGAGGAGGTGAAGCCGTGAGCGGCCAACACGTGGTCTATATGGACAACAACGCCACCACCCAAGTTGCGCCCGAGGTGGTGGCGGCCATGCTCCCCTTCTTCGGGGAGTACTACGGCAACCCCAGTTCCATGCACGACTTCGGCGGCCAGGTGGGGGCCAAGGTGGACACCGCCAGGGGCCAGATGGCCCAGCTCTTGGGGGCCTCGCCCGAGGAGATCATCTTCACCTCCTGCGGCACCGAGAGCGACAACACCGCCCTGATGAGCGCCCTGGCCTGCCAGCCGGGCAAGCGCCACATCGTCACCACCCGGGTGGAGCACCCGGCGGTCTTAAACACCTGCCAGGGCCTGGCCGCCCAGGGCTATGAGGTCACCTTCCTCAAGGTGGACCGCCAGGGCAACCTGGACCTGGAGGCGGCGGCGGAGGCCATCCGCGAGGACACCGCCCTGGTCAGCGTGATGTGGGCCAACAACGAAACCGGGGTCATCTTCCCGGTGGAGGAGATTTCCGAGATCTGCGCGGCCAAGGGTGTGCTGTTCCACACCGACGCGGTGCAGGCGGTGGGCAAGGTGCCCATCGATCTGGCGGGGACCGCCATAAGCATGCTGGCCCTGTCCGGGCACAAACTGCACGCCCCCAAGGGCATCGGGGTGCTCTACGTAAAGAAGGGCACCCCCTTCGTGCCCTTTATCAAGGGGGGCCACCAGGAGCACGGCCGCCGGGCGGGCACCGAGAACGTGCCTTACATCATCGGCCTGGGCAAGGCCGCCGAGCTGGCCCGCGTCCGCATGGACGAGGAAAACAACCGGGTCAGGGCCCTCAGGGACCGCCTGGAAACCGGCTTGCTCAAGGTCGATGCCACCATGGTCAACGGCGACCCGGATCGCCGCCTGCCCAACACCAGTTCGGTGAGCTTCGAGTACGTGGAGGGCGAGTCCATCCTTCTGCACCTGTCGGCCCGGGGCATCTGCGCCAGCAGCGGCAGCGCCTGCACTTCCGGCTCCCTGGAGCCCAGCCACGTGCTTCGGGCCATGGGGGTGCCCTTCACCGCGGCCCACGGCTCCATCCGCTTCTCTTTGAGCGTGTACAACACCGAGGCCGACGTGGACCACGTATTGGCCCACATGCCCGGGATCATCGAGCGGCTGAGAACCATGAGCCCCTTCTGGGCCAAGTACCAGAAAACCCAGTGCGCCACGCCCGGATACGTGGAGCCGTAAAGCCCTTCTGGTGAACCAGCAATATAACAACCGTTTGGCCGTCTCCACGGTCTGGGCCAAGGCCCGGGCCGTGGCGGCCGCGCCCCATGGCCCGGGGGCCGAGGCGGCGGCGATCCTGACCGTGCTGGACCAGCTCGGCCTGGATCTGGTGGAGCTTGAGTACCGCCTGCCCGGCGAGGTGATCGAGCGCCTGCGGCCGGAGTTCAAGGCCCGGGGCTGGCGGGTGGGCAGCGTGCACAATTTTACGCCCCTGCCTGCCGGGGCTTCCCGCGCCCAGGCCAGCGGCGACCTGTTCAACCTGGCCTCCCCGGACCGCGACGAGCGGGTGCGGGCGGTGGAATACACCCTGCGCACCATGGAACTGGCCAGCGAACTGGAGGCGGCGGCGGTGGTGCTGCACCTGGGGGGAGTGGAGGGCCTGGAAGACAAAGGAGTCACCCCGGCGGCAGCCCAGGCGGGGGGCATGACCCCGGAGCTCACCGCCCACCTGGCCCGCCGGGCACGCCTGGCCCCGCGCCACCTGGACGCGGCCAGCTTTTCCCTGGAGCGCCTGGCCGAGCGGGCCGTGCCCCTGGGGGTGACCCTGGGCTTGGAAAACCGTTATCACGCTTTTCAGGTCCCCTCCCTGCCCGAGATGGGCCTGCTTTTGGAGCGCTTCACGGGGGCGCCCATGGGCCTGTGGTACGACTGCGGCCACGCCTGGGTGCAGGAGCTGGCCGGCATCGCCCCGGCGGCGGACTGGCTCCAGGCCATGGGCCTCGGCCTGGTGGGCTGCCATTTGCACGACGCCAAGGGCGCCGAGGATCACCAGGCCCCCGGCGCGGGCAACATGGACTGGCCCGCCCTGACCAAGGCCCTGGCCCACGCCCCGCTGAAGGTGCTGGAGGTGGCCAGCGGGGCCGAGGCGGGCCAGATGCGCGACGGCGCGGCCATGCTGACCGAGCTGTTCGCCCGGGCGGCGGAGCAAGAGAACAAGGAGACATCGGTATGAAGACCGCAGTGGTGGTGGTGGACATGGTAAAGGACAACCTGGAGACCAGCCTGCACGGGGGCGTCGCCGAGAGGGGCAAGTCCATCGTGCCCATGGTGAACCGGCTGACCGCCGGGGCCCGGCAAAAGGGCTGGCCGGTGATCTTCGCCACGGACAGCTTTTTGCCCGGCGACTATCTGTTTCGCGGGCGCATGAAGGACCACAGCCTGCGGGGCACCGTGGGGGCCGAGGTCAGCGATCTTCTCACCCAGGAGCCTGGCGACACCTGGCTGCCCAAGCGGCGCATGAGCGCCTTTTTCAAGACCGACCTGGACCAGACCCTGAGGCTGTGGGGGGTGGAGCGGGTGGCCGCCTGCGGCTTGATGACCCCCTACTGCGTGCTCACCACCGCCCTGGACGCGGTGTCCAACGATTTCCACGCGGTGATCGTGGAGGACGCCAGCACCGCGCCCACGGACAAGATGCACACCGACTGTTTGGATCTGTATCGCAAAAGCCCGCTACGGCCGCTGTTCACCGTGCAGACGGTGGAGGAGCTGCTGGGTTCATGAAAAGTAGTCGAAAAGAAGAATTTAAGATTAAAGAGCAATTTGAGAAATACCGTTCACTCCTTTGCGCGTATAAAAAAATTGAAAAAATCAGAGAGGAATATAAAGAAAAAAGGGGAGACCTACGGGGTATTTTAAATCCTTTTATAGAGATTTGGGTCGCAATAAAGGTCGCTTCCATCTTAGAAGTCCGAGCTGGTAACGTGAAGGTTAAGCTGGTCCCCCAAGAGAATGAAGTCGCGGATACCAAGATTTCAATCAACGACCATGAGTTCGACTTTCAGATTACCGAAGCTATGGAAGAGGGAAGAAAACGAGACGATGAGTATAAAACAAAATGGCAAGAACGAATAAACGGCATCGAATTTAAACCCAAACTTGCCGGAGGCCAGTTTGATGCGGGGGAGGCACATGGAGCCGACTGGATCAAGGAAAGGGTTTTAGAAAAGGCGAAG
>JAHJPG010000025.1 GCA_018819925.1 Pseudomonadota bacterium | reverse complement strand
GCCGAGGCCAGGCGCAGCACCTGCTTCACCCGGGGAATGGCCAGGGGGTTCATGGACAGCGAATCCAGGCCCAGGCCCAAGAGCAGGGGCACCGCCCGGGCGTCGCCGGCCATCTCGCCGCACATGCCCACGGGTATGCCCGCTTCGTGTCCGGCCGCCACCACCTGGCGAACCATCCTGAGCACCGCCGGGTGCAGGGGCTGGTACAGGTGGGCCACGAACTCGTTAACCCGGTCGATGGCCAGGGAGTATTGGATCAGATCGTTGGTGCCGATGGAGAAAAAGTCGGCGTGCTGGGCCAGCAGATCGGCCACGGCCACCGCCGATGGCACCTCGATCATGATGCCCACCTTGAGGTTGGGGTCAAAGGCCAGGCCTTGGCCGGCAAGCTCTTGCTTGACCTCCTCCAGCACTTGGCGGGCCTGGAGCAGCTCGCCCACCCCGGAGATGAGGGGGAACATGATCCGCACCTGGCCAAAGACCGAGGCGCGCAGGATGGCCCTGAGCTGGGTGCGGAACAGGGTTTGCTCCTTGAGGCAATAGCGGATGGCCCGGAGCCCCAGGGCGGGATTGATTTCCGGGGCCCATTCCAGGAAGCTGGCGAACTTGTCCCCGCCGATATCCAGGGTGCGGATGTTCACCGGCCGCCCGTCCAGGCGCTGGGCCACGGCCGTGAAGTTGGCCAGCAGCTCCTCCTCGCTGGGCAGGGTCTTCTGGCTCACGTAGAGAAATTCGGTGCGGAACAGGCCCACCGCCTCGGCCCCGTAGGTGAGGGCCGTGCCCACCTCCTCGGCCAGCTCGATGTTGGCGCCCACCTCCAGGCAGCGGCCGTCCACCGTGGCCGCCGGCAGGTAGGCCTGGGCCAATATCTCCTGGGCGTAGAGTTCGTAGGCCTCCTGCTTGTCCCGGTAGTCGTGCAGGGTCTCCTCGTCGGGATGCACGATGATGGTGCCGTTGGAGCCGTCCACGATGACGAAGTCGCCGCTGGTCACCTCGGCACTCACCCGCTCCAGGCCCACCACGGCTGGGATGGCCTTGGCCTGGGCCATGATGGCCGTGTGGCTGGTGGGGCCGCCTATGTCGGTGACAAAGCCCATGATCCAGCCCAGGTCCATCTGGGTGGTTTCGGCGGGGCTCAGGTCGTGGGCCACCACCACCACCTTTTCGCGGATGGTCGACAGCTCGATGCCGTTGTTGCCCGAAAGGTGCCGCATCACCTGTCCGGCCACGTATTCCACGTCCGAGGCCCGGGAGCGGATGTAGTTGTCCTTAACCTTTTCGAAGATACCCTTGGCCTCGGCCTCGGCCAGGCCCAGGGCCCACTCGGCGTTGATGAGCTTGGAGCCGATCAACTCCTCCGAGCGCTGGGAGATCATCTTGTCCCCCAGGATGCCCAGGTGGGCCTCGATGATGTAGGCGTAGTCGGCCAACTCGGGACCCAGCTCGGCCTTGGCGGCCTTCAGCTCTTCCCGGGCCGCGTCCACCGCCTCCCGGAAGCGCTCCACCTCCCGCTCCACCTGGTCCTCGGCCAGAGGGCGATAAGGCACCTGCACCGGGCTGCGGCTGACCACCAGGGCCCGCCCGATGGCTATGCCCGGGCTGGCGCTCACTCCCCGCAAAGTTTTCTCGCGCGTCGCGCTCAACGGCCCTCTCCAAACAACCCGGTGAAAAGCTCATCCAAGGCTTGCAACACTTGGCCGGCCTCGGGTCCGCTGGCCCGGGCGGTGACCAGGCTCCCCTTGGGCGCATCCAGGCCGAGGATGGAGAGCACGCTGGAGGCGTCGGCCTCTTCCCCGCCCTTGTGCAGGGTCACCTGGCAATCAAGATGGCTAACCGCCTCGGTGATCTTGGCCGCCGCCCGGGCGTGCAGCCCCAGGCTGTTGGCCACCAAGAGCTGGCGTTCCTGTGGTTCTTCACGGCTGGTCTCGCCTTGGATCACTGCCTTGTCCCCGTCTTGCCCCGCCGCCTGACGGCTGGCCAGGATAATCTGATAAACCTCTTCTCGGCCCAGCCCCGTGGCGCCGGCCACCTCCCTGGCCAGGGCGCTGGGTTTCAACTCCCCGGCGGCCAGGCCCTCGTCCACCAGGCGTTGCACCTCGCCAAGGTCGGCCTCCCTGGCCGGGCCAGGCCCCACCACCAGGGTTATCTCGCCCCTGAGCTTCGCAGGGTCCAGGCGCTGGGACAACTGGTCGCAGGTGGTGCGCACGATCTCTTCGTGCAGCTTGGTCAGCTCCCGGCAAACCACCACCTGGCGCTCGCCCAGCACCTCGCCCAGATCCCGGGCGGTGTCGGCCATACGGTGCGGGGCCTCGTAGGCCACCAGGGTCCAACCGCCGGACCCGGCTTGCTCCAGCAACCTCTTGCGGGCCCCGGTTTTGGCCGGCAAAAATCCCAGAAAGATGAAGGGCGCCTGCTTTATCCCGGCCACGGACAGGGCTGCGGCCAGGGCGCTGGGCCCGGCCACCGGGCTCACCCTGTGGCCCGTCTTGGCCACCTCTTGAACCACCGCCTGCCCCGGGTCGCTGAGCCCCGGGGTGCCGGCGTCGCTGATCAGGGCCACGTCCCGGCCCTCGTCCAGGGCCTCCAGCACCTTGGCCGCGGCCTGGCGGCGGTTGGCCTCCCGGCAGGAGATGAGGCGCTTGCCCGGCAGCCCCAGGTGGGCCAAGAGCTTCTTGGCCCGCGCCACGCTCTCGGCCGCCACCACCGGCGACTGCTCCAACACCCGGGCCGCCCGGGGGCTAAGGTCCTCCAGGTTGCCGATGGGCGTGGCCACTATGTGCAGGGTGGCCATGTTCACTCCCCCAGCCGGAAGGCGTCGGGCAGGTGGCGCAGTTTGGGCGGCCCGGAGCCCATCTCCACGGCCACCACGTCGAAACGGCATGGCGGGGCCGGCGGGCCCAACTCGGCCAGATAGGCCGCGGCCGCCTGTCCCAAACGCCGCTGTTTGCGCTGGTCCACCATCTCCTCGGCCCGGCCAAAGTCAGAGTTGCCCCGGGCCTTGACCTCCACGAAAACCAGAGTGGGCCCGTCCCAGGCCACCAGATCAAGCTCCCCGCCGGGGGTGCGCTTGCGCATGGCCACCACCTGGTATCCGCCCCGCTCCAGATGAGCCCGGGCCAGGGCCTCGGCCTCGCGCCCCCGGTCCACCGCCTCCCTAGCCAAGGCCCAGATCCAATTGCCGCTGGGCCACCGGGGCGTAGGAGCGCCGGTGCAGGGGGCAAGGACCGTGGTCGATAAGGGCCTGGCGGTGATCGGCGGTGCCGTAGCCCTTGTTGGCCGCGAATTTGTACTGCGGCCAAATCAGGTGCATGGCCTGCATCACCGCATCGCGCTCCACCTTGGCCAAGATGGAGGCCGCCGCCACCGCCGTGCAGGAGGCGTCGCCACCCACCACCGCCTCCTGGGGCAGATCAAGCTCCAAAACAAAGCGCCCATCCACCAGCAAAAAGTCCGGTGAGGGCGCCAGGGCGTTCACCGCCCGCCGCATGGCCAGCAAGCTGGCCCGGTGGATGTTTATGCGGTCTATCTCCTGGGGGGAGGCGCTGCCCACCGCCCAGGTCACGGCCTTTTGCTTGATGGCCGCGGCCAAGGTGCGGCGGCGATTGTGGTCCAGGCGCTTGGAGTCGTTCACGCCCTGTACGTCCCAGCGCGGCGGCAAGATCACCGCCGCGGCCACCACCGGCCCCGCCAGGGGGCCACGCCCCACCTCGTCCACCCCCGCCACCATGCGAAAGCCCGAGCGCGTCAAATAGCGCTCCCGGGCTCGGCTGGGGCCGGCGGGAGAGGCGGACATCCCTACCTCCGGGAGGCCTCCTTGATGCGAGCGGCTTTGCCCCTGAGGCCGCGGAGGTAGTAGATGCGCCCCTGGCGCACCTTGCCCCGGGTGAGCACGTCCACCCGGTCCACCACCGGCGAGTTAAGGGGGAAGATGCGCTCCACGCCCACGCCGTAGGAGAGTTTGCGCACGGTGAAGGTGGCCCCGGGTCCGTAGCCACGGCGGCGCAGCACCACGCCCTCGAAGAGCTGCAGCCGTTCCTTCTCACCCTCTTTGATTCGCACGTGGACTCTTACAGTATCGCCAGCGCGAAACTGGGGGATGTCGACCCGGACCTGTTCCCGCGCAATAAGCTCGATGGGATCCATTTGTAAAAACCTCCTGGGAAGCTTCGCCAACCGCTGATTCCGACCGGTTGCGTATTTTACCCTAAAATCCTGTCTTTGCCAGTGTCGCTCCTGGCGTGGCTTCATCTTGTTCGCCCCGAATCGCGTCCAGCAGCTCCTGGTCGGAGGGGCTAAGGCGCGCCGTTTGCAGCAGCTCCGGGCGCCGGAGCAGAGTTCGCCGCAGCGACTCCTTGCGGCGCCAGCGCTCTATGGCCGCGTGGTTGCCGCTGGTGAGCACCTCGGGCACCCCCAAGCCCCTGAATTCAGGCGGCCTGGTGTAGTGGGGGTGCTCCAGGAGCCCGTCGCTGAAGCTGTCGGCCGCCGCCGAGCCCTCTCCCCCCAAAACCCCGGGGATGAGCCGGCTCACCGCGTCCACCACCGCCAGGGCGGGCAGCTCCCCGCCGCTCAGGACGAAGTCACCCAGGGATATTTCCTGGTCCACGGCCAGTTTGCGCACCCTCTCGTCGATGCCCTCGTAGCGCCCGCAAACGATGACCAGCCGCTCCAGGCCGGCCAACTCGGCGGCCAGCGCCTGGGTCAGGGGCTGGCCCTGGGGGGCCATCAGCACGATGCGCGGCCGGGGCTTGTCCGGCAAGCTCTCCAAGGCGGCCACCAACGGCTCCACCTTCATCACCATGCCGTCACCCCCGCCGTAGGGGGCGTCGTCCACCGTGCGGTGGCGGTCGAAAGCGAAGTCGCGGATATTGGTCAACCGCACCTGGATGAGCCCCGCCTTCTGGGCCCGCCCCAGGATCGAGGCCTTGAGATAAGCCTCGCACGCCTCGGGCAGGAGGGTGAGGATATCGAAAATCACCCTTACTCCTCCCAGCCCTGGGACTCCAGGAGGCCCGGCGGAGGATCGATGACCACCCGCCCCTCCCGGGGGTCTATCTCGGTGACGATATGCTCGACGACCGGCACCAAAAGCTCTGCGTTTCCGGGGCCTTTCACCACCAGCAAGTCGTGGGCCCCGGCCTCCACCACCCCGGCCACCCGGCCAAGGGTCCGGCCTCCGGCGGTGCGCACCTCGGCCCCCTTGAGCTGGAACCAGTAATATTCGTCCTCGCCCAGGGGGTCCAGGTCTTCGGTGCGCAGGTAGACCCAGGCTCCGCCCAATAGGGCGGCATCCTCCCGGGTGACGACATCCTCAAGGCGCAACAGGAGGCGGCCGCCATGGCGGCGCGCCCCCAGTACCCTCAGCGGCTTGGCCGCGCCGGGTTCGGGCCCGGCGTATATGACCTCGGCGCGCTGGAATATGCTGTCGTCCCGGGCGAAAGAGGTGAGCTTGACCTCGCCCTTGGTCCCGAAGGCCCCCGCCGCCCGACCCATCAAAACCAGGTCGGTATGGCCCATGCCTACTCGATAATCTCCAGCACCGAGCGTTTGCGAATCTTGGTGGAAGCGGCGCTCAAAATGGTGCGCATGGCCCGGGCGGTGCGGCCCTGTTTGCCGATGACCTTGCCCAGATCCTCTTTGGCCACCTTGAGCTCTAACACCGAAGTCTGTTCCCCCTCGATCTCGTTTACTGAAACCTGATCCGGGTTGTCCACCAGAGCTTGGGCGATATACCTGATGAGCTCCTTCATGAAGCACCTCCACCGTCGCGAGAGAGCATGATCACATCTACCGCTTCAGGGGACCGCGGCCCTGCTCAGGATTGAGCCGCAGCAGCCTCTCCCTCACCGGCCTGGGTCAACAGACCCTGAGCCTTGAGCAAGTTGAAAACGGTGTCCGAGGGGGTAGCGCCCCTATCCAGCCATTTTTGAAGGAGCGCGCCGTCCACCTTGACCTGGGCGGGGTTCTGAAGGGGATCATAAGTGCCCAGGACTTCAAGGAACTTACCGTCGCGCGGCGACTGGGAGTCGGCGGCCACGATACGGTAGAAGGGTTTCTTCTTGGCGCCCTTGCGGGTAAGTCTGATTCTCACTGCCATGATTGTTCTTTCCGCCTATCTCTCTATTATCAACGCGAGAGTGTCTCGCTGTCTACTGCATGGCCCCCATGAGGCGAGCCAGTTGTTTACGTTTGCCGCCGCCCATCTTGGCCATGCCCTTCATCATCTTGCGGGCCTGGGTGAAGTTCTTGAGCAGCCGGTTAACCTCGGCCACCGAGGTGCCCGAGCCCCGGGCAATGCGCTTGCGCCGGGAAGAGTTAATGATCTGGTGGTTGCTTCGCTCCAAAAGGGTCATGGAATTGATTATGGCCTCGGTGCGCTTCAGCTCCTTCTCGTCGGGCTGCATGTTCTTTAGCCCCTTGAGCTTGCCCGCCCCGGGCAGCATGGCCAACAAGCCATCCAGGGAGCCCAGCTTTTTCAGCTGCTGCAACTGGTCCTTGAAGTCCTCCAAGGTGAAATTGTCGGTGGCCATTTTCTTGGCCATGGCCTCGGCCTGCTCGGCCTCGAAGGCCTCGCCCGCCTTTTCCACCAAGGTGAGCACGTCGCCCATGCCCAGTATGCGCCCCGCCAGGCGATCCGGGTGAAAGGATTCGATGGCGTCGAGCTTTTCGCCCACGCCCACCAGCTTGATGGGCACCTGGGTCACCGCCCGGATGGACAGGGCGGCCCCGCCCCTGGCGTCGCCCTCCACCTTGGTTAGCACCACTCCGGTGAGTCCCAACTGCTCGTGGAAGGCCTGGGCAACGTTCACCGCGTCCTGGCCGGTCATGGCGTCGGCCACCAGGAGCACCTCCTTGGGGTGCAGGCGGCTCTGGATTCTCTCCAGCTGGGCCATGAGTTCGGTGTCCACGTGCAAACGGCCGGCGGTGTCCAGGATGATGACGTCGCAGCCGGCCCGGGAAGCCCCGGACAAGGACTGCACGCATATCTCCACCGGGTCCTGGGCCGGATCGCTGTCGAACACCGGCACCTGGATCTGTGCCCCCAGCTTCTTGAGCTGCTCGATGGCCGCCGGGCGTTGGGTGTCGGCGGGCACCAGATAGGGGTTGCGGCCCTTCTTCTTGAGCATCAGGGCCAGCTTGCCGCTGGTGGTGGTCTTGCCCGAGCCTTGCAGGCCCACCATCATGAACACGTGGGGCGCCTTGCCCCCCAAGTCCAAGGGCTCGGCCTCGCCGCCCATGAGGGCGCACAGCTCGTCGCGCACGATCTTGATGACCTGCTGGGCCGGGGTGAGGCTCTTCATCACCTCTTGGCCAACGGCGCGGTCCTTGATGCGGGCTATGAACTCCTTGGCCACCTTGTAGTTGACGTCGGCTTCCAAGAGGGCCAGGCGCACCTCTCTCAGGGCCTCGGAGATGTTTTTCTCCGAGAGCTTGCCGTGGCCCTTGAGACTCTTGAAAGTCAGGGCCAGCCGATCGCTCAGGTGGTCAAACATGGCTCGGGATCGTTGCCTCTAAAGTAAAGCCCACACCATTCCCGCCCCCCGTGCGGCCAAGGCGGGCAAAGTAGCGATTATAGGGTACCGCCCAGCTTACGTCAACCAAAGTACCAAGGTTTTTTAAGCTCTTAGTTGCACTTGAACGATCATACCACCCCGAGCCGCTAGGGTTCAATGACCATAATGCCTCCTTGCGGGGGGCTGGATTGAAAGGGCGGGGCCGGGTATAAAGTAACTTATGTCCATGAACGAACTATTGACCATTGATATCGGCGGCGGCACCCAGGACGTTCTGCTGTGGCGCCAAGCCCAAAACCTGGAAAACGCGGTGAAGCTGGTCTTGCCCGCCCCCACCCAGGTGGCGGCCGCCCGCATCCGCCGGGCCACCGGCCAGGACCGCCACGTGTATTTGCACGGCTGGCTCATGGGTGGAGGGGCGGTGCACCGGGCGGTGGATGAGCACCTGGCCGCCGGGCTACAGGTATACGCCACGCCCGCGGCCGCGGCCACCTTTGCCGACGACCCCGAAAGAGTCTCGGCCATGGGGGTGGTTATTTGCCAGGAGCCGCCCGAGGGCGCCCTGGCCGTGCCCATGGGCGACCTGAACCTGGAGGAGTTGACCCACGCCTGCGCCCGCTTCGAGGTGGGTTTGCCCTCCCAGCTGGCCCTGGCGGTGTGCGACCATGGCTACAGCCCCGGGTATTCCAACCGCAAGTTCCGCTTTGACCAGTGGCGCGTCTTCCTGGAGGCCGGTGGAGAGCTGGGCCGCTTGATCTTCGACCAGCCACCCCCGGCCATGACCCGCCTGGCCGCCCTGGCCAGTCAGGCACCGGGATGCCTGCTCATGGACACCGCCGCCGCCGCGGCCTGGGGAGCCCTGCAAGATCCGTCCGTGGCCCAGATGGCCCAGGGCGAGGGGGTGTGCATAGTCAACCTGGGCAACATGCATACCGTGGCGTTCTTGGTGCGAGGCTCCCAGGTGCTGGGCATATACGAGCACCACACCCGCTGCTTGGACACCTTGAGCCTGGCCAGCCAGGTGGAGCGCTTCATTCAGGGCGTCTTGGACGAGGAAGAAGTTTTCGCCGGACACGGCCATGGGGTGGCCCGCCTACCCCAGGCTCCCCGGGGGCTGCCCGGGCCGCCGGTGATCACCGGACCCCAGCGACGCCTGGCCCAGGGCCTGGGCTGGCCAACCGCAGTGCCCCACGGCGATGTGATGTTGAGCGGCTGTTTTGGGCTGCTGGCCGCGGCCCGGAGTTGGGCCGAGGAGACCTATCCCTTGCCATCCGCCTGACATGCCGTAATAATTTGGTCTCAAGTCTCGCCACCGGGACGGAGGAAGCCAAGATTTTATTCAGGGCAACAACAGCCATGGCGTGCAAGTTGGCGGGACAATTGGCGGCTGTTTTGCTGCTGGCCTTGTGCCTGGGCGCGGCTCCGGCCCTGGCCGCGCCCCCCTTGGTGCTTGAGGGCAAGGCCTGTTACCTGCTGGCCCCCCAAATGGAGATTTTGCACGACCCCGGTGGCGGGCTCACCCTGGAGCAGGTGAGCAGCCCGCCCTGGTCCACCCGCTTCCAGACCGCCCACGACGCCCCGACCCTGAGGCTGGGCCTAAACCAGGGCTCGGTTTGGCTGCGCTTCCGCCTGCAAGAGGCCGGGCCGGCAACGGCCTATTACCTGGAGTTGGACTCCTCCCATATTCAATATATCGACGCCTACCTGGCCGAGGCTGACCCCACCGCCGGCCATAAACCCCGCTACCGCAGGTTTTTCACGGGCAGCTCCCGCCCGGTAAGCAGCCGGGCGGTGCCCTTCCGCACCTTTGTATTGCCCCTGCCGGCCAACCCGCCCCCCCAGGAATACTCCTACCTGCGCTTGGCCGCCAGCGGCACCATGACCGTGCGGCCCTACATCTGGTCCGAGGCCGGCCTGCAGGGCCGCCTTAATGGGGACAGCTACTTTTTCGGCATAATTTACGGCGTGTTGGCGGCTATGCTGCTGACCAACTTTTTCTTTTTCATCACCCTGCGCGACCCGGCCTACCTGTTTTACGTGCTTTACGTGCTCTGCATGCTTTTGTTCGAATCCTCCATATACGGCCAATGGGACCTGCTGCTCAAGCTGTCGCCGGACCTGAGCCAAAAAACCACCTGGATAGCCGGGGGGCTGGTCGCCTCCATGGCCGCCTGGTTCACCCGCTTGTTTTTGCGCACCCGCGCCCTGGCCCCGGTCATGGATAATATAATTATACTTTTCGCAGGCTTAGGCCTAGTAGTGGCGGGCTTGGGGTTGTTGGGCAGTTATGGCCTGGCAAGCCGGACCACCCACGCGTTGGGCCTGGCCGGCCCGGTTCTCGCCCTGGGAGCGGGCGTAATCGTGTGGCGCAAGGGTCTGCTCGCGGCCCGCTATTTCCTTATGGCCTGGTCGGTCATGGCGGTGGCCGTATTCACGATGGCGGTAAAGGGCCTGGGCTACCTACCCCAAGCCCTGTCCTCCACCCTCACCTTTCCCTTGGCCACTGCCATCGAGGTGGTGCTGTTGTCCCTGGCCCTGGCCGACCGGGTGCGCAGCCTGCGGCGCCAGCGGGAGGAGGCCCAGCAGAACGAGCGGCGCTTCCGCCAGATGAGCCTTACCGATGGGCTGACCCAGCTCTACAACAAACGCTTTCTGGACAGCCGCTTGCGAAGCGAGGTGGACCACGCCGCACGCTCGGGCCAACCGCTGTCTGTGCTGATGTTGGACGTGGACCTCCTAAAGGAGTTCAACGACAGGTATGGCCACGCCGCCGGCGACCTGGTGTTGACCACCGTGGCCCAGGTGATGCGCCAAAGCCTGCGCACCAGCGACTTCCCCTGCCGCTCCGGAGGCGACGAATTCGTGGTGATAATGCCCGAAACCAACCTGGAACAGGCCCTCTGGGCCGCCGAGCGCATCCGAACCGACCTTTCCGGGCAAATACTTCAAGTGGGCCCGGGAGACGAGGCCCGGGCCAGCCTGAGCGCCGGCGCCGCCCAATACCAGGGCGAAGAAACCCCTGACCAACTTCTGAACCGGGCCGACCAGGCCATGTACCAGGCCAAGCAGACGAGCCAGAACCGGGCGCGCCCAGCCAAGGCGGCCTCTTAGCCCGGCCCGGGCGGCAAGGGCAATCCCCGGTAATTATGAATATCGAGGCTAACACTTGCGGCGCGGCCCCCTCTCGGGATAAATCTGAACCATGACCATGACCACCCAACAGGCGTCCGGGCGCATCGCGGAGTTGTCGGCCCGGCTGCGCCGCCTCAACCGCCTCTATTACAACCAAGGCGTCAGCGAGGTGGCCGATGCGGTTTACGACCGCATGCTGGCCCAGTTGCAAGACCTGGAGCGCGAGTTCCCCTCCCTGGCCCTGCCCGACTCGCCCACCCAGAGCGTGGGCGCGCCGGTTCAGAGCAGCTTCGCCCCGGTGACCCACTTCCAGCCCATGCTCAGTATCGAGTCCAAGGTGGAGTTCGTGGTGGTCACTGACCTGTTCAAGCGCCTGGAGCAGGCCGGGCGGGCCGACGCGGAGATGTTGGCCCAGCCCAAGATCGACGGGCTGTCGGTGGAGCTTGTCTACCGCCAGGGGCTTTTCAGCGTGGGCTCCACCCGGGGCGACGGGGCCGTGGGCGAGGACATCACCCCCAACCTGCGCACCCTGGCCGACATACCCGGCCATATTCCCGACGCCCCGGAGCGGGTGGTGGTGCGCGGCGAGGTTTACATGGACCGGGAGGGCTTCTTGGAGCTGAACCGGGGCCTGGTGGAGCGGGGCGGCGAGGGGTTCGCCAACCCCCGCAACGCCGCCGCGGGCAGCCTGCGCCAACTGGACCCCTCGGTAACCGCCACCCGGCCGCTGAGGTTTTTCCCCTTCGAACTGAGCAACGCCGGCGAGTTGGGCCTGGCCAACGACTGGGACGCTTTGAAGCAGCTGGTGGCCTGGGGCTTCCCGGCCTATCCCAATGACCAGAAACTGGATCGCGGCCCCGAGTTCATAAAAGAGTTCCACGCCGGTTATGAGCTGAAACGCGACGAGCTTCCCTTTGAGATAGACGGGGTGGTGGTCAAGGTGAACGACCTGGCCCTGCGCAGAGAGATGGGGGCCCGCTCGCGCACCCCACGCTGGGCCGTGGCCTGGAAGTTCCCGCCCCGCCAGGAGGTGACCACGGTGCTGGGCGTGGTGGTGCAGGTGGGCCGCACCGGCAAGCTCACCCCGGTGGCCCTGATGATGCCTGTGGACGTGGGCGGGGTCACGGTGAGCCGGGCCACCTTGCACAATTTTGACATCGTAAACGCCTTGAAAGTTCGCATCAACGATAAGGTGCGCATCGAACGCGCCGGTGATGTGATCCCTAAAGTGGTGGAGGTCGTTGAAGAGGGGAACCCTCGCGGGCCAGAGATACTGCCGCCGACCGAGTGTCCGGTGTGCGGGGGCGAGGTGGTGCGTCCCCTTGTCGAGAAGGAAGGCGAGTTAGTACCTGGCGCTAACCATTACTGCGCCAACCGCCTCGGCTGTCCGGCCCAACTGGAAGGAGCCCTACAGCATTACGCCAGTCGCGGTGCCATGGACATTGAAGGGTTGGGAAAGAAAAGCGTTGTTGTGCTAAGGGAACTCGGCTTGGTTCCTGACCTACCTTCCATTTATTACCTTAAAAACCATAAAAGCGAACTCAGGAAGTTGGAAGGATGGGGAGAGTTAAGCGTAAATAATTTGATTAACGCCATCGAGGCTACCAGAGGGGCAAGCCTGGACCGGTTCATTTTTAGCCTTGGTATTCCCAACCTGGGTGACGTATCCGCCCGCTCCCTTGCCGACAACCTCGGAAGTCTTGAAAACATCATCAAAGCCGCCGAAGAGGAATATGCAAAAAACAAGCTCAGAAAATTGCCTAATATTTCTGTCGGTGTAGCCAAAAATATAATCAAATATTTCTCTACTGAACGCGGGCAAAAGGTTTTAGGAAAAAATACGGAAGAAACTATCCAATCTCAACTCATAAAAATTAGTGGAATTAAAAACAAAAAAGCCAACGGCATACTTGAGAATTTTAAATCATTACCTGAAATTCTGGCTGTGGCTAAAGAACATATCCAAAAAGAAAAGATGAAGGGGCTGTCGCTTGCTCCGGGAGAAAACATTCCATACATCGGAGAAATAGTTGCGAAAGCCATCGCCGACTTCTTCACCCAGCCGGAGACCCGCAAGGTGGCCCTGGCCCTGGCCGCCGAGGTGCGCCCCGCCGAGGTGGCGGCCGCCGGGCAAAAGCGCGATCTGCCCTGGGAGGGCAAAAGCGTGGTCTTCACCGGTGCCCTGGAAGGGCTGTCCCGGGAGGAGGCCAGCGAGATGGTGCGCTCCCTGGGGGGCAAGGTAAGCTCCAGCGTGAGCAAGAACACCAGCCTGGTGGTGGCCGGGGCCGACCCCGGCTCCAAGGCGGACAAGGCCCGGGAGCTGGGGGTGGAAATGATCGGCCTGGAGGAGTTTCGCCGCCGGGTGGAAAAGGCGGGGGCAAAAGCCGCCCCAGCCGCCCGGGACGACGTACCCGGCCCCTTGTTCGCGTTGCGGGAGGAATAATGGAGCAGGTTAGAGCCGTGGCCCTGATAAAGGGCAAGGTGCAGGGGGTATGGTTCCGGGCCTCCACCCAGCGCGAAGCCCAGGCCCTGGGCCTGGACGGCTACGTGCGCAACCTGCCGCTCAGGCGGGTGGAAGCGGTGTTCCAGGGCCCACGCCCGCTGGTGGAGCGGGCCTTGGCCTGGTGCCGCCAGGGGCCTCCCGCCGCCGAAGTGCGCGAGGTCAGCGTCAGTTGGCTGGAGCCCGACCCCGCCCTCAAGGGCTTTGAGGTGCGCTACTGAAATCGGCAGACGACAGCCGGGTGTTTACAAGCGTCCCCGGGGCGGCGATAATGCCCAGTGTCGAGGTTCGCAACCAGGAGAGAAATAATGCACCGATTTAAATGCCACCCCCGGCGCCTGGCGGGGCTTTTGATCATAGGCTTGGCTCTTTCCGCCCTGGGCTGCGGCTTCACCCAGACGGTCACCGACTACTGGCACGACCTCATGGACAGCCAGGACACCAACCTGCGCAAGCGGGTGGTGGTGGCGCCCTTCCTCAGCCGGCTGCCCGGCCTGGAGGCCCGGTCCCAGGCACTGGGCCTGGCCATCAGCCAAAGGCTGGAAAAGCAGGGGGGCATAGTGCTGGTGGATTTCAAGGACCTGCGCCAGGCGCTCACCCAGGTGAACCCCCGCATTCAAAACAGCGAGGACCGCATCGTGGCCGCGTCCCGCACCCTGGGCCTGAACACGGTGTTCAGCGGAGCGGTGGTCAACTTGGCCATGCAATACGACAAGACCGGCATCTACGGCTTCCGCGAGAACCAGCCCTTCGCCATCATGGAGCTTAACCTCAAGCTCATCGACGTGGCCACCGGGGTGCTCTTGGCCGAGACCACCTTCACCACCCGGGCCGAGTTGTCCGAGACCGAGGCAAGCAACGTGCGCCTGGGCCAGCCCTTCCCGCCCAAGGTGGTGGACAAGCTGCAAGGCGATCTGGTGGCCCCGGCCCTGCGCTGGGTAAGCCAGAACGTGGCCGCTCAAGCCTGGGTGGGCTTCATCCTGGCCGTCGACGGCAAGCGCGTGAAGGTCACCGTGGGCCGCGACACCGGCCTGCCCAAGGGCGCGGAGTTGGTGGCCTATGCCAAGGGCCAATCCATCAAATCCGGCAGCGGGCGCATCCTCTATCTGCCGGGGCCGGTGGTGGGCCGGGTCAAGCTGGTGCAGTTCGAGTCCCGCACCGCCTGGGCCGAAGTGGTGTCCCTGGCGGCGGACGAGGCCGAAAAAGCGGAGCAGGAAAAGAAAGCGGAAGAGGAAAAGAAGGCGGAGCAGGAAAAGAAAGAGGAACAGGCTAAAGAAAAGCAATCCGAGCAGGCGCTCCAAAAGACCAAAATGGACGCCAAGCACGCGGATGGCAAGATGGAGTTCAAGGCGGCGCCCAAGGGCAAGCCCGCGCGGCCCACGGGCAAACCCGCCGCCCCCAGGCTCACCTTCGAGCCCGGCCAGGTGCTGCGCACCCGCTAGAGAGAGATTTTGGCCTGGCGGGCCGAGTCCAACAGCTGCCCGGCGTGCTGCCGGGCGGTGGACTCCGGTCCTCCGCCGGCCAGCATGCGGCTTAGTTCATCCAGGCGGCCCGCCTGGTCCAACAGCTTCAACCGGGTGGCGGTGCGTCCGTCCACGGCCATTTTTTCCACCGCATAGTGCCGGTCGGCCCAGGCCGCGATCTGGGGCAGATGGGTGATGCAAACCACCTGCCCCTCGCGGGCCAAGCTGGCCAGTTTTTTGCCCACCGCCGCGCCGGTGGCCCCGCCGATGCCCGCGTCCACCTCGTCGAAGATCAGGGTGGGCGCGCCGTGGCGGCGGGCCACCAGGGTGCGCAGGGCCAAGAGCATACGCGAAAGCTCGCCTCCGCTGGCGATGCGCCTCAGCGGCCGGAAGCCCTCGCCGGGGTTGGGAGCGATGAGTATCTCCGCCTGCTCCAAGCCCCGCCCGCCCAAAGACCCGGCCGAGGTTTCCAGGGCCGACCCGCCGGGTTCATTGAAAGAAATCCGCATGCGGCATGAGGCCAGACTAAGCTGGGCCAGCTCGGCCTCGGCGGCCTGGGCCAGCCGCGGGGCGGCCTCGCGGCGGGCCTGGCTGAGTTCTTGGGCCAGGGCCAGGGCGTCCCGCAGAGCCCGCTGCCGTTTGGCCTTCAGTTCTTCCAGGCGCTGCTCGCCGCTGTCCAGGCCGGCCAACTCTTCCTTGGCCTGGGCCAGGGCCTCCAGGGCCCCGGCCACGTCCCCGCCATGGCGGCGGGTCAGGCGGTGGATGCCGTGCAGGCGCTCCTCCAGCCAGTCCAGCCGGTGGGGATCGAAGCTCAGGCCGGCCTCGTAGTCCCGCACCTGATGAGCCACGTCCTCCAAGAGGTAGAAGGCCTCTTCCAGGCGGGCGGCGGTTTCCTTTAGGCGGGGGTCCAACTCGGCAAGCTGGGACAGCACCGCCCGGTGGCGGTCCACCGTTTCCAGGGCCGAGCCGTCGGCCGCATATAGCCCCTGGTGGGTCTGGCGGGCCAGGGCGGCGATTTCCTCGGAGTTGGCCATGATCTGGCGCTCGGCCTTTAGCGCGGCCTCCTCCTCCGGGTCCAGGTTTGCCGCCTCCAGCTCTTTCACCAGAAATTCCAGCTCGTGGCGGCGTTGGGTCCGTCGCTCCAGGGCCTGTTGGTGCTCGCCGATCTCCTGGTCCAATTCCCGCACCGCGCCCACCGCCCGGCCCACGGCCTGGGCCTGGTCCTCCAAGCCGGCGAAGGCGTCCAGCAGCCATAGCTGCTCCTCGCTTTTGAGCAGGGCCTGGGAGGCGTGCTGCCCCACCACGCTGACCAACTCCGGCCCCAGGTCGGCCAGGAGCCCCAGGGTGGCCAGGTTGCCGTTTACCTGCACCCGGTTGCGCCCCTCCCGGCTCACCAGGCGGCGCACCACCAACTCGCCCGCCTCGCCCTCCATGCCCTCGTCGGCCAGGCGCTGTGCCGGGTCGCTGGCCGCATCCAGTTGGAACTGGGCCTCCAGGATGGCCTGATCGGAGCCCGCCCTGATGAGATCGGAATCCGCCCGCTGGCCGATGAGCATGCTCACCGCCGCCAGGATGATGGACTTGCCCGCCCCGGTCTCGCCGGTGAGCACGGTGAGCCCCGGCCCCGGCTCCAGCCCCAGGGACTCGATGAGCGCGAAGTTCTTTATGCCCAGGTAGGTAAGCATAGTGGTTAAGATGCCACCGGGCGGGCCGGAGCGCAAGGGCCTGGCCAGGCAACCCGCACCCAGGGCAGCAGGGCCAGGGACAGGAGGGACAGCCCGGCGTGAACCCACCAAGTGGCCGCCAGGGCCGGGTCAGAGGCCCCGCCCAACCAGAATTCGGCCAGCCACATGCCCGCCGGGGAAGACCAAGCCCAATCGGGCCGGACCGCCCCCAAGCGACCCGCCTCCACCACGAACCCGCTGAAGCCCACCGCGAAGCCCAAGAGCGGGGCCCACAGGCTGACCTTGCCGGGGCCCTTGCGCCAAAAAATCAGCCTAAGCAGAAAGAGCAGCCCGCAGGCCAGGGTGAAGAGCGCACCCAACCAGTCCATGGCCCGGGAAAAGACAAGGTAGGCCGGCCCGCGCAGGAATGGGAAAAGCCACATGTGGGCCTGCCACAGGGCGCTGCCCAGGGCCAGCAGCCACAGGGGCCACCAGGCCAGGACCAGCAGCCCGGCGCGCAGCGGGGCCACCGGCCACAGTGGGGCCAGCAGGAGCCAACGCCGGGGGTCCCAGCCCACGGGCTCGGCTCCCCGCCGCCGGGCCAAGCCCCAAAACAGCAGGGCCAGGGACAGCGCCCCGGCCCCATAGAGCAGCCAGGCCGGACCCGCCCCGAAAAAGGCGCTCCGGTCCGGCTCCATGGTCATGGCTTTTACCAGTCCTCGCCGGCCTGACGGAGGATGGCCTCCACCCTGAGGGCGTCCTCGGGGCGGTCCACCTCCGGCGAGTCGTATTCGGTGATAACGCAGCGCACCTTGTGGCCGTACTCCAGGGCCCTGAGCTGTTCCAGCTTTTCGATCTGCTCCAAGCGGCCGGTGGGCAGGGCGGCGAAGGCGGCCAGAAACTCCCGCCGGAAGATATAGACCCCCAGGTGCTTGTAATAGGTGATCCGCTCGCCGTCCCGGGGAAAGGGTATGGGCAGGCGGGAGAAGTAAAGGGCGTTGCCTTGTGCGTCCATGGCGGTCTTGACGTGGTTGGGGTCGGGCACCTCGCCCGGGTCCTTGATGGCCACCACCGGGGTGGACAGGCCCAGCCCGGGCTCGGTGAGCAGCGGCGCGGCGCACTCGTCCAGCACCGCCGGGGGCAGCAGGGGTTGGTCGCCCTGCACGTTCACCACCAGCTCGCCATCCCCCAGGCCCAGGGCCTCGGCGGCCAGGGCCACCCGGTCGCTGCCGCTGCGGCATTCGCTGGGCGTCATGACCACCCTGCCTCCGAATGCCTCCACCGCCCGGGCCACCCGTTCATCGTCGGTGGCCACGGCCACGGTTGCGACCCCCCTGGCTTGGGAGGCGCGCTCCATCACGTGCTGGATCATGGGCTTGCCCGCGATGGTCACCAGGGGCTTTCCCGGGAAGCGGCTGGACCCGTAGCGGGCCGGAATGATTACGTGCAGGGCCATGGCTACAGCGCCGCGGCGGCCCGGTTGACCGCCTCGGTCATCTGCTTCAGGCGCGCCTCGTCCCAGCCCAGCATGATCTGCCAACTCAGGCAGCGCGACAAAAGGGCCGCGGTCTGGGGCAGGTCGCCGGGGCCATACTCAGCCTGTCCCTCGGGCCGGGCAAAGGGCCAACCGCCCTGGGCCAGGGAGGCCCCGGCGTGCAGGTGCTCCCAGTGGGGATAGGCATGCCAGGTGTTCTTGCCCCAGGGGATGGCCGGGGCGCCGCCCTCGGCCAGCAGGGCGGCGAAGCGCCCGGCGGCCTCGGGGCTCTCGTGGAACCAGGCCAGGAAGGTGGCCGAGTCGCCGGACTCGTCGGGCACCTGGCGCAGGCTCACCCCGGGCACCCGGGCGATGGCCTCCTTTAGGGCGGCCTTGTTGCGCCGCTGGGTGGCCACCATGCGGTCCAGCTTGGCCAGCTGGGCCAGGCCCAGGGCTCCTTGCAGCTCCATCATGCGGAAGTTCATGCCCACGAAGCGCCGGCCCTCGTTGCCCCGGCCCACCGGCTTGTGGTCGTGGCCGTGGTCCTGATATTCGCTGGCGTTCTGGTGCAGCTTTGCGTCGTTGGTGATGGCCATGCCGCCTTCGCCGCAGGTCAGGGTCTTCACCGAGTCGAAGCTGAAGGTGCCCATGGCTCCGAAGGTGCCCAGGTGCCGGCCGTTAAGCCTGGCTCCGGCCGACTGGGCGGTGTCCTCCAAGACCGGGATGCCCTTGGCGTCGGCGATGGCCATTATCTCCTCGATGCGGGCCTGGGCCCCCATCATATGCACCGGCACTATGCAGCGGGTCTTGTCGGTGATCTTCTTCTTGAGGTCCTCGGGGTCCATGCACAGGGTCTCGTCCACCTCGCAAAACACCGGCTTGGCCCCGCAGTCCAAGATGGCTTCCCAGGTGGCCACGAAGGTGAAGCCCTGGGTGATCACCTCGTCGCCGTAGCCCACCCCCAGGGCGGCCAGGGCGACCTTGAGGGCCGCGCTGCCGCTGGTGACCGCGCAGGCGTGGGCGGCCCCGGTGTAGGCGGCGAACTCCTCCTCGAACTGGCGCACCAAATAGATGCCCTTGCGCTGCTCGGCGAACTCGTAGCGGAACAACACCCCCCGCTTCATAACCTGGTTTACGGCCTCGGTCTCTTCCTGTCCCAACCACTCGAATCCCGGCATGGCTACATACTCCTAGACAAAGGCTTCGCGGTAGATGATTTCCAGGTCCGACGCGCTGACCTGGCGGGGGTTGTTGGCTATGGGCCGGGCCACGGTCATGGCTTTGACGGCCATGGCCGGCACCGAGTCCTCGGGTACGTCCAGCTGGCGCAGGCTGGTGGGGATGCCCACCATGTCGCTGAGGTCGGCCACCTCTTCCACGCAGGCAGCCGCCGCCTCCATGGTGCTCAGGTCGCCCGGCAGCTCGGCCAAGGCGTAGGCCATGTCGGCGAAGCGCTCCGGGCAGGCCATGAGGTTGAAGCGCAGCACGTAGGGCAGCAGCAGGGCGTTGGCCTCGCCGTGGGGGATGTCGAAGAAGGCGCCCAGGGGATAGGCCATGGCATGCACCGCGCCCACTCCGGCCTGGGCCAGGGCCAGGCCCGCCAGGTGAGAGCCCAAGAGCATGCCCTCGCGGGCCTCCAGGTTGCCGCCGTGGGCCACGGCCGGGGCCAGATGCCGCCCGATGAGCTCGATGGCCGCCAGGGCGTTCAGGTCGCTCAGGGGCGTGGCCGCCAGGCTGGTGTAGGCTTCCATGGCGTGGGTCAGGGCGTCCATGCCGGTGATGGCGGTGATGTAGGGCGGGCAGCTCACGGTGAGCAGGGGGTCCAGGATGGCCGCGTGGGGGTAGAGCAGGCTGCCGTTGATGCCGCCCTTGAACTTGTCCGAACGCCGGGTGAACACGGCGGTGAAGGTCACCTCGCTGCCGGTGCCCGCGGTGGTGGGCAGGCAAATCACCGGCACCCCGGGCTCCTTGACCAGTTCCAGACCCACGTAGTCAACGGCCTGGCCGGGGTTGGTTATCAACACGCCGGCGGCCTTGGCCAAATCCAGGGCGCTGCCCCCGCCGATGCCCACCACGGCCTGGGCGCCCTTTTCCCGCCCCAGGGCGGCGGCGGCGTCGGCCTCGGAGGGTTCGGGTTCGCGGGTCAGGTCGCTGAAGATATCAAAGGCCACCCCGGCGCCAGCCAGGCTGTCCAGAGCCGGTTTGACGGCCTCGGAGCCGGCCAGGGCCGGGTCCAACACCACCAGGGCCTTTTTGACTCCCAACAGGGCCAGTTCCTCGCCCAGGCGGGCGGCGCTGCCCGGGCCAAAGACCAGGCGGCGGATGCCTTCATTGGTAAAGATCGCGGGCATGTATTCGTCCCTTTCTTTAAACCGCCCATGGGCGGGAAAATTCGGTTTTTTGTTGCCACCCCGCCCAGGATGGCGGGCATTACGATGGTAGCACAACCCCACCGGTTGTAAAGGCCGCTCAAGAGCGGCTTGACCCGATATCGCCCCAATGCTAGCGTGCTGTTTAATAGATGCTTTTTACCAGGAGAAGGTGCCAATTGCGCGAGGACAGACATAACATCAGAGCCAACCAGACCGAAGTTCCCATCCTGGGCCCACCCAAGATAAACAACCCGGCGGCGGCCATGTGCGGCCCCGACGGCAGCGCGTGCAGATTCACCACCGACAATGATCGGGTGTTGGTCAATCCCTATCCCCAAGACGTCAAGGGGAAAAAAAATCCGCCCACCTTTGAGCTGGCCGGACCGCGCAGCCAAATCTATTTCGACCCCACCAAGCTAAAGGCGGCCATCGTCACCTGCGGAGGCATGTGCCCGGGCATCAACTCCCTGGTGCGCTCCATCGTGTTGCAACTCTATTATATCTACGGGGTGCGCAACATCGTGGGGGTGCGCTTCGGCTTGCAGGGCTTCATACCCAGCTACGGCCACCAGATGATGGATCTCAACCCAGGGGAAGTGCAGAACATCCACGGCCGGGGCGGCTGTTTTCTGGGCATGAGCCGGGGCCCTCAGCCCATGGAAGACATCGTGGACTCCCTGGAGCGCCAGAACATCGGCCTGCTGTTCATGATCGGCGGCGACGGCACCCTGCGGGCCGGCCAATCCATCTACCAGGAGATCGCCCGGCGCAAGATGAAGATCGGGGTCATCTGCATCCCCAAGACCATCGACAACGACATCAGCTTCGTGGAGCGCTCCTTTGGCTTCGAGACCGCCGTGGAAGCGGCCACCCACGCCATCCAGGGAGCGCACAACGAGGCCACCGGAGCGCCCAACGGGGTGGGACTGGTCAAGCTCATGGGCCGTTTGAGCGGCTTCGTGGCCGCCCAGGCCACCCTGGCCCTGGCCGACGTCAACTTCTGCCTGATCCCCGAGGTGGAATTCGACCTGGAGGGCGAGAGCGGCCTGCTAACTCAGCTGGGAAGGCGCCTTGATGATAGGGGCCACGCAGTGGTTCTGGTGGCCGAGGGGGCGGGGCAGAGTCTTTTTAAGGGCAAGGACTTGGGCCACGACCCCAGCGGCAACCCGGTGCTGGGCGACATCGGGGTTTATCTCAAAGAGCGCATCAAGGAGCATTTCCACAAGTTGGGCACATCCCTGACCTTGAAATACATCGATCCCAGCTATCTGATCCGCTCGGTGCCCGCCAGCAGCGACGACCGGGTCTTCACCGGCTTTTTGGGCCACCATGCGGTGCATGCGGGCATGAGCGGGCGCACCGGCATGCTGGTTTCCTTGTGGGACAACCACTTCGTGCACGTGCCCATCCCCCTGGCCATAGAACACCGGCGGCGGGTGGACCCCCAGGGCGGCCTTTGGCGGGCGGTGCGCGAGGCCACCGGGCAAGCCTCCCTGCTCAATCACACCGGCGACAAATAGCCCCGGGCGATCAGGTCGTTTTTTCGCCCTCGTCCCCGGAATTTTGCCGGGGCGGGGGCAAGTCTTTTTTGTAGACCAGGGTGCGGTAGGGGAAGGGGATCTCCACTCCCTCGGCATCGAAGCGCTTCTTGACCATCTCCAGCATCCACCAGCGGGCGGACCAATATTCGTCCATGTTGGGGCACCACATGTACAGGCGCAGACCGATGGAAAAGTCGCCGTGGGAGATCACCTTGACCCAGGGCTGCTCCGGGGCGGTGGCCGCGGGCATGCGGTGGGGGCAGCGCTGGGCCTCATCCAAGATAAGGCGGCGGGCTAGGTCGATCTTGGTGTCGTAGCTCACCCCGAATTCCACCCGGCAAAGTATCTTGGGGTCGATGATGGAGTGGTTGAGCAGGATCATGGAGTCAATTTTTTCGTTGGGGATGATCAGGCGCTTGTTTTCCCAGGTGCGCACGATGGTGTGGCGCAGGGTGATGTCCTCCACCGTGCCGTAGTGTTCCTCCCGGGTCACCTTGTCCCCGATGCGTATGGGCCGGTACACCGCCAGGGAGAAGCCGGCCACCAAATTGGCCAGGGTGCCCTTGGCCGCGAAGCCCACCACCACCGCAGTGATGCCCGCCCCGGCCACCAGGGTGCCGAACAGGCCCCGCAGCTGGGGCACCAGGCTGGCGTAGACCACCATCGCCCCCAGGTAGATCAACACCGTCTTCAGGCGCATGGTGAAGGCGATGATGGTGGGGTCCACCTTACGTCCCAGGTGGCCCATGACCCATTGGGAGCGTTTGAGCAACTGGCCCAGCAGGCGTGAGATCACCCAGGTGGCGATGAACAGGCCCACCGCCAGGGCGATCATGCCCAGCCCGGTGGAGGGGTCCAGCAGGTGTTTTGGCTCGAACCAGTCCCAGTGCAAGGCCGCCTCCCGCTACGGGTTAGTGTTTGAAGGCTCTCTGGCCGGTGAAGACCATGGCCACCGGCGGATCGGCCTG
>JAHJPG010000024.1 GCA_018819925.1 Pseudomonadota bacterium | reverse complement strand
CGCATGTTCGGCAAGCGGGGGGGCCGGGGCGGCGGCGGGGTTTTGCCCGCCATCCTGTTGGGCTCCATGATGGGCTCTTCCATGGGCGGCGGCTTTTCCCGGGGGGGCGGCTTCGGCGGCTTCGGCGGGGGGTTCGGCGGCTTTGGCGGCGGCATGAGCGGGGGCGGCGGCGCCTCCGGTTCCTGGTAGAGGAGAGTTAGCTAATGGCCAAGAAACCGCCCCAGCAGCCCGAGGACATCTTCGCCGAGGTGCTGGAGGATTTGATAAACGCCCTGGGCACGGACCTGCTGTCCGTGGTGCTTTTCGGCTCGGCCGCGGCCGGGCGCTACGTCAAGGGCCGCTCGGACATGAACCTGCTCATAATGGTGGCCGAGGGAGCCCAGCGCACCACCAGCCGCCTGCTGCCTTTTTTCAGCAAGTGGTCCCCGGCCGGAGTGGCCCCGCCCCTGGTGATGACCCCGGACTACCTGGCGGCCAGCACCGACGTCTTCCCAATCGAATTTTTGGTGATGTCCGCCACCCACAAGACCCTGCACGGCGAAGACCCCCTTGAGGCCCTGGAGTTGGAGCCGGCCCATTTGCGCCTGCAACTGGAGCGGGAGCTCAAGGGCAAGGTGACCGCCCTGCGCACCCGGCTGCTGGCCAGCGGGGGAGACGCCCGGGCCCTCACCGAGTTGAGCCGGGAGGCCCTGCCCGCCTTCGTGGCCTTTTTCCAGGCCTACCTGAAGCTGACCACCGGAGGCTTCCCCGGCGACCCCGCCGAGGTGCTGGGAGCGGCGGCCCAGGCCGGGCTCCAGGTGGAGGCCTTCCAAAAGCTGGGGCAGGTGCGCGCCGGACAGATCAAGCCCAGCCCGCCGGAGTTGGTGGCCCTGTGGGAAGAGGGAATCGCCGAATTGGATGAGATCAGCCACCAGGTGGATCGCCTGGCAGTTTAGTTTTTTTTCGCGGCCCCGGGGCCGCAAGGAGAGAGGTCATCATGGGCCGTGGAGCCAAATGGGCCATAGGAATCGGCGTTGTCGCCCTGCTTTTGTTCTTGCTTCTGGTCAGTCCTTACAACAGCTTGGTCAACCTGGACGAGCAGGTGAACCAGGCCAAGAGCAACATCGAGGTGACCCTGCAACGCCGCCTGGACCTGATCCCCAACCTGGTGGAGACGGTCAAGGGCTATGCCGCGCATGAAAAGCAGACCCTGGAAGGGGTGACCAAGGCCCGCCAGCAGGTGGCCGCCGCCCCCACCCTGGAGGGCAAGCTGGCCGCAAACCAGGGGCTCACCAGCGCCCTGGGCCGTTTGATGGTGGTAGTGGAGCGCTACCCGGACCTCAAGGCCAGCGCGAACTTCCGGGCCTTGCAGGATCAGTTGGAAGGCACCGAGAACCGCATCGCGGTGGCCCGCACCCGCTACAACCAGGCCATACTGTCTTACAACACGGCCATACGCCGTTTCCCCACCTTGATTTTGGCCCGCCTGTTGGGCTACACCCCCAAGCAGGGCTTCGCGGCCACGGCCGAGGCCCAAACGGCCCCCAAGGTGAAGTTCTAGGCGGAAGATTTAAACTGCGTCTGATTCCAAGGAGGATGCGCCATGATGGTTGATGAATGGACCATGGTCTGGCGCATTCTCACGGCCGCCGGGCTGGGGCTGATCATCGGCCTGGACCGGGAGATCCACGGCCGGGCCGCCGGGCTCAGGACCTGCCTGTTGGTGGCCATGAGCGGGGCTCTTTTGATGAGCCTGTCGCTGTACCTCACCCAGATCTTCGCGGCCAGCGCCGACAGCAGCGTGGTGCGCCTGGACCCCGGCCGCCTGCCCTCCTACGCCATAGCGGGCATGGGCTTTTTGGGGGCCGGGGCCATCATCCAGGGCCGCCTGCGCTCCCGGGGGGTGACCACCGGGGCGGCCATGTGGGGCTGCACCGGCATCGGGCTCGCCGTGGGGGCCGGGCTCTACATCCCCGCCGGGGCCGCCACTGTGGTTACCCTGGTGGCGCTCAAGACCTTCCGTGACATCGCCCGCTTCCTGCCTCGCGAGCAGAACGTCATGCTGCGCCTGGAGCTTAGCGACCCGGCGGCCGAGGACCAGATACGGGACCTGCTCAAGGAGCACAAGGCCCACATCCTCTTCGTGGGCCGGGAGCGCTGCCTGCCGGACAACACCGAGGAGGTGGAGATGTCGCTGTCCATCCGCTCGGGATCGGGCTGGCGCAAGATGCTGACGCAGATGGAAGAGGTGCCGGGCGTGTCGTGCTACTCTTGGAAGCAGGCCGAAGTACCATAATTTATTCATCGTGGTCGGCTTCGCCAGTCACCGGCATACCGCGTTGCTGGCGGCGCTCGGACCTCGACGTAGCTCAGGCTACGCCTCCGGCCCTCGCTTGCCAGACGCCTTGTCTGCCGGCGGCTGTCTGTGCCGGAGTTGGGCGCGATAATTACCCTAAGAGCTAGCAATTCCTTTACTGGCAGGGTGCCAATGTAGGGGCGGGGTTTATCCCCGCCCTCTTTAATTTCAGTAACAGCCGTCATCGCGAGGAGCATCTCTGGGGAGAGGCGACGTGGCGATCTTCGGCTCCCCCCAGGCGGAAAGGGTTGGGGCGCGGAGGAGGGATGGGCCATATCTTGTCGGCGTGGGCATGACAAGGGAAAAGGAAGGTTGCCACACAGCGGCGGACAGGCCGCTTTCACCTTCCCGACCTTTGCCTTCCGCCGCTGTTCGCAATGACGGCTATTTGCTGAATGGGAAGAGGGCGGGACGGGTGCATCCTGGAGGCTTGAGCGCTGCCGACAACGCAGCATGGCGCTTTCTGGCGAAGCCGCCCCTGGTAAAATACGCCTCTTTGCTCTAAATAAAAGACATGACTGGTATTGATCTAGAGCCCCTGCGCCAGGCGGCCAGGGACCTGCGCTATCTTCTGGGGCGGGGCTATCCCCGCGAGCTGGGCCTGAAGCTCGCCGGCGACCGCTGGGGCCTGGACCACGGCCAGCGCCAGGTGCTCCGGCGGGCGGTGGCCTCCCCGGACACGGCCCGGGCCCGGCGGGAGCGTCTGCTGCCGCTGGCCGCCCTGGCCGGCCAGGCGGTGGGGGTGGACGGCCACAACGTGCTCATCACCCTGGAGAGCGCCCTCATGGGCGCGGTGCTGGTGGCCGCCGACGACGGCGCGGTGCGCGACATAGGACAAAAGGGCCGCCACTACGGCCCTGGGCCCCACACCGAGGCGGCGGCCAAGTTGCTGGTGAACGCCCTGGCCCGGGCGGGGGCGGCCCGGGCGGTGATCCTCTTGGACGCGCCGCTGCCCTTCAGCGGCCAGATGGCCGGGGTGCTGCGCCTTTTGCTGGCCCAGGCCGGACTGGACGGCCAGGCCCGGGCCGTGGCCGTGCCTGAAAAGGAATTGAGAGTTTTCGAGGGCATCGTGGCCAGCGGCGACGGCCCCTTGATAGACGCGGCGGCCCAGCCCGTGGACCTGGCCGGAGCCATAATCCGGGCCATGGAGCCGCGCCCCCAAATGATCAGCTTGGAGACGGCATGAGCGAAGACAACAAAAGCAGGGGCTTGGGCATCTTTTCCGGCGGGCTGGACTCCATGCTGGCGGTGAAGGTGCTTGCGCGCGCCGGGGTGGCGGTGGCGGCGGTGACCTTCGCCACTCCCTTTTTCAGCCCCGGGCGGGCCATCCGCTCGGCCGGGCACATCGGGGTTCCCCTGCAGGTGGCCCAGGTTGGCGGGCCCCATCTGGAGCTGGTCAAGAATCCGCCCCACGGCTACGGCTCCAACATGAACCCCTGCATCGACTGCCACGCCTTCATGTTCGCCCGGGCCGGCGAGATCATGGCCGAGCAGGGCTTTGACTTCCTGTTTTCCGGCGAGGTGCTGGGCCAGCGGCCCATGAGCCAGAACAAGCAGTCCCTGGTCCAGGTGGCCAAGCTCAGCGGCATGGCCGAGCATATCCTAAGGCCCCTGTCGGCCCAGGTGCTGCCGGTTTCCCCGGTGGAGGAGCGGGGCCTGGTGGACCGGGAAAAGTTGCTGGGCCTGTCCGGGCGCAGCCGCAAGCCCCAGATGGCCCTGGCCGCCGAGCTGGGCATCAGCGACTACCCCGCCCCCGCCGGAGGCTGCCTGCTCACCGAGCCCGGCTTCAGCCGCCGCCTCAAGGATCTTTTGACTCACCAGCCCGACGCGGGCCTGGCCGAAGCGGAGTTGCTAAAGCACGGGCGGCATTTGCGCCTGAGCCCGGCCGCCAAGCTGATCGTGGGGAGAAACCAAAAAGAAAACGAAATATTGGAGCGCCTGGCTCCGCCGGGGGCCCATTGGCTTATCACCCAGGGCTTGCCCGGACCCCTGGGCCTGTACTTCGGCCCCTTGCAGGGCCCGGATTTGGAGCTGGCCGCTGCTCTGGTGGCCGGCTACGGCAAGGCCAAGCCCGGCCAGGTGGTCACGGTGGAGGTGGACCGGAGCCGATCCCTGGAGGCCGGCGCCCAGGGGCCCCGCCTAGCCGCGCCCTACCTGCTGTAGATGAAAAACGCCCCCGGCCCCGCGCCCCGGGACGATGCCGGCCCGGCGCCGGCCGCGGCGGTGAGCTGGGGCTAGTCGAAGGCGGTCAGGTTGAGGCCGCGCACCAGGGGAATGCCGTCCTCGAAAACGTCTATGAGGTTGAGGCAGGCGTATTCCTGGTCCAGGCGGAAGACGCGCTCCATGGGCATGCCCAACAGCTTGGCCAAAAACACCCGGTTCACTCCGGCATGGCCGATGACGCAGACCTCCCGCCCCATGTTCTCGCCAATGATGCCCTGAAACACCGGGATGATGCGCTCGGCCAGGTCTTCCAGAGACTCGCCCCCGGGTATGCGGTAGCCGGCCAGATCGGCCCAGCGGGCCTCCATCTCTTCGGGAAACTGATCCTGTATGGTCTTGAAGCTGAGGCCTTCCCATTGGCCCAAATTCAGCTCGCGAAGATCCTGGCGCACCATGGGCTTGCGGCGGGGGTCTTGGCCCTTGCCCACCGCTTCGGCCACCAGCAATGAGCGTTGCAGGTCGCTGCAATAGACCGCGGCCAGCTTTTTATCCGTCATGTAGCGCACGATGCCTTTGAGCTGCTTGGCGCCAGGGCGGCTCAGGGCGGTGTCGGTATGGCCGAACACCACGCCGTCGGCCCCGCCGCGCACCTCTGGGTGACGCCACAGATACAGGCGGGTGAAGATTTGCTTACGAAATAAATTGGAGCGAACCATACTGCCATCCAATCGCCGAGGGGCCCGGTGGACGCCTTCCGGCCCCTGTGTTATCCTCGCGAAAGATTACCATGATTGAGTGTACTAGCACCACGCCCGGGGGAATGCCATGACCCGACGCCTCATCTGGACCGCCGCCTTGTTGGCCCTGTTCACCTTAGCCGCCTCGCCGGCCCTGGCCCTCAAGGGCCCCAAGATCGTCTTCGACTCCAAGGAGGTGGTCTTCAGCGACGTGGTGGAGGGCAAGGAGATGACCGCCGTGTTCACCTTCACCAACACCGGCGACCAGAACCTGCTCATCGACAAGGTTAGCCCTTCCTGCGGCTGCACCGCGTCAAGCTGGGACAAGGTTACCCCTCCCGGCAAAAAAGGCGCCGTGACCCTGCTGTTGGACACCACCGGCCTGGGCGGCTCTTTCCGCAAAACCGCCGCCGTGGCCACCAACGACCCGGGCAACCCGGTGGTCACGCTTATCATGACCGGCGAGACCGTGGGGCGCATCAAGGTGGACCAGGGCCGCCGGGTCAGCCTCAAGGGCTGCCTGGGCTCGCCCATAACCGCCAGCGCCACCCTCAGGGACCCCCAGGGCAAAAACCTGGTGATCACCGGGGTGGAAAACCCCATGTCCGACTACCTGGAAGTGAAGCTCGTCCCCCAGCCCGGCGGCAAGACCTACCGCCTGGACCTGGTGTCCACGGCCACCGAGCCCTTGGACTTCGCCGGGCCCTTGTTCCTCAAGGCGCCGGGCGGCGGCCCGGTGAGCGTTTGGGTGGTGGCCGAGGTGCGCGGGCCCTTTACGGTGCGGCCCCACGAGGTGATGTTCGGCACCCTCAACAAGGACACGCCCAACCCGCCCCAGCGCTCGGTGCTGGTCAAGAAGGCCTGCGCGGACAAGCTGAAGGTAGACCTGCTGGACTACAACAAGAAGCTGTTCATCGTGGAGCGGGACTGGCAGAAGCCCGGCGAGGAGCTGCTTTTGGTCATCACCCCCATCGTGGAGAACCTGCTGGTGGGGCCCTTTGACGAGAACCTGCTCATTCAGATGGGGCAGCGGGCCTTCACCGTGAAGCTCACCGGGCGGGTCAGGTAAGGCGGCTGCATTTGTGGGCGGCTTCGCCAGGCCAGCCGGGGGCTGCGTTGGCGGCGTCGGTCCGGCCTCGACGTAGCTTAGGCTACGCCTGCGGCCATCCCTAGCCACCGCCTTGCCCGCGACTCCCTGGCTGTGCCGCCGGCCGTAGGCTCAAATAAAGATCATGCGACGAGCACCCGGTTGGAGTCCCAACCGGGTGTGTTTTCTTTAGCAAGTCGGTGGTTGTCGGGCTTCGCTTCGCTCAACCCGGCCTACACGATTCCAAAAAATCCCCATCCAGTAACAGCCGTCATCACGAGGAGCATCTCGGAAGAGATGCGACGTGGTGATCTTCGACTTCCCCCAGGAAGGAGAAGCGCGGGGCTTGGAGGGGGGTGGCCGTGTCTGGTTGGCGGAGGCATGACAAGGGAAACGGAAGATGGCCGCGTCGCGGCGGGAATACCGTCTTTACCTTCCCAACTCTTGCCTCCGCCGCTCCTCGCCATGACGTCTATTGGCTG
>JAHJPG010000023.1 GCA_018819925.1 Pseudomonadota bacterium | reverse complement strand
GCTTCGACCTCCACCGCCAACCGGTGGCGGTCATGCCCGGAGCCCACTTTTGCATGGGCGGGGTGGATGCCGATGCCGACGGAAGTACGGCCATACCGGGCCTGTTCGCCTGCGGGGAGATGCTCTGGGGCATGCACGGCGCCAACCGCCGGGGGGGCAACGCCCTCACCGAGTGCGTGGTGTCGGGCCGCCTCACCGGCCTGGGCGCGTCCGCCTTCGCCCGCGAGCAGGACAGCCCGGAAGGGCAAGTGGAGAGCGACGGCCCCCAAGCCGCCCCGCCCGCCGAGCGGGGCGGACCCGAGCTGCGCGCCCTGCGCCAGCGCCTGGGACAAATCGCCTGGCAGCGGGCGGGCATCGAGCGTCGCGAAGAAGACATGGCCCGGGGCCAGGCCGAGCTGGCGGCCTGGCGGGAAGAGCTGGCCCGGGTGGAAGCCGGCGGACCCCGCCCGGATTGGCTGCGCTGGGACCTAGAGTGCGCCGGGTTGTTTTTATCCGCGGTGCTCACCGCCAGCCGGGCCCGCCAAGAAACCCGTGGGGCGCTGCTGCGCACCGACTTCCCCCAGGCCGACGACGCCGCCTGGCTGGTGAACAGCCGCCTGGAATCGCAGCCCGGTGGAGGCTGGTCCCTTAACCATCGGTCGGTGGAGGTTTGAGCGGGGGCGCGGCTCAGGCCACGACCGGGCCTAGGGCAAGGGGTAGAGGGCCTTCAGCACCTGCTCGGCCAACCCGCCGGTGTCAGAGGAATACTCCCAGGAGCCGTCCTTCTTTTGCCGCTGCGCCTGAACCTCCACTGTGACCCGCGAGGTCAGCTTGTCTTTGTCAAAGCACTCGACCACCACAGTGGCCCGCCGCCGCAGCTTGCCGTCCCTTTTCCAGGGAAGCACTAAACGGGCGCCGTCCATCATCCCCATCTCCTGGGCCGAGCCAAAGGACGAATCCCCGCGCAGCTTTTTCCTCACCACCGCGACCACGTCGCCGCACCTGGCGTCGGCCACCATGATGTTGGATCCGGGATCGAGGGGGGCGCTGCCCCGCGTGGACATCCGCTCCAAAGAGGAGGCGCATCCGCACAGCATGGCCAGCAGCCCCAAGACCAAACCGCAAGCCAACAATGAGCGCATCAACATCCGAGTCTCCCTAGTATTCCGTGAACACCCTGGTGCCCCTGGGAGGCGCGGGCTTCTTGCCGTATTGCTTTTCCTTGTACAGGGCCGGCACATAGGTGAGGGGTGGCACCGAATACAGCTTGGCGAAAAAGCCGTAATTCTGGCCGGTGATGGTGTCGCTGTTGACGTTGGGAGTCATGATGCCCTCAGAATCGTGCCCCATGAAACCAAGGCTGTGCGCCGCCTCGTGGGTTATCAGGCGCCGCAGGTCATATCCGCAGTTGGTCTCCGGGTTGCGGCGCAAGGTTATCACCCCGCGCACGATGCGCCCGGAAGATACGTAGGCTATGGCTCGTCCGCACACTCCGGCGGGAAGGCTGCCGTAGGAAACCACTATGTTGCCCGATGAGCCGCTACCAACCGAAAAGCCCAGGCCGCTGGATGAACTCCAGCGGTTGAAAGCGCTGGACACCACTGCGGAGTCCACCCCGTTGGCGGCGACCCTTACCGTGGATACGTTCCATCTCCAAGTGTAACCTGAATAGTATTGGGCGTTATGTTGGTACACATACTCCCAGCTGGCGTCGTCCCCACCGCCTCCACCGCCGCCGCCTCCGCAAGCAAAGGCAAACATCCCGACGATGCAGACGAATAGCAGCTTGATAGCCCTTTTCATGGTTCCCCCCTAGATCGAGCCCAAATTATGGTGCTTCGTGAAAGAAATACGGTTATTGGTTGCTTAAAGTTCGGTCTGAATTTAGTGTCCCTCCCTTCTCCTCTCGGATTTCACCAACATCTGGTGCAAGCCGTCCCGGCGCCACCGCCAAAAGGACAGGTCCCGGCGCACCAAGGCAGCCGATCAGGCATCTTAATTTTAGATGCCCGCCGGCCTACCGGCCCCGCGATGCGGGCGCACCCAGGCCTATGCGCCAGCCTCCCGGCCGCACTCCTTGCATTTTTTGATCGCCACTTATCCCCCCGGATAAGGAATTCGGGCGCGGTATCATGCGGCCGCGCCTAGCCCCCCACAAAATTCGATACTGATAATATTATACCAACACTTGTTTAGTCAATAGCCTTTTAGGATGAGTGCAAACCCATACCACAAAACAAATGCGATCCCGCCGCTCAAACGCCGTTGGGCCCACCATGGGCCGCCGGCGGTGTTATAATGCCCAGGTTGACAGGCCACACGGCTCGTGTAAGAATTCCGCCATCATAGGAGCAGGTGGCCATAAAGGCCATAAAGGGAAGACGGTGCGAATCCGTCGCGGTCCCGCCGCTGTAACCGGTTACGAAAGCCGCGAAGCCACTGACCACGGGTCGGGAAGGCGCGGCCAGTAGGCTGGAGCCGGAAGCCAGAAGACCTGCCCGCTCCCCGGCGCCCCCCAACGCTGCGAAAGACGGTGAGGCGCCAACGGCCGCCGGTGCGGCCGTGCTTGGGGGTAAGGAAGCAAGGGTGCATCCCCGAGCCCGCTGGGCTTGGGTTTTTTTGTCCCCTGCTCCTGCCTTCTGGGGAAAGAGGTTATATGTCCCGCCGCTGGTTTTTGCTCTGCGCCCTCTGCGCGGCCTTGCTCACGGCCCCGTTGCCGCAGGCCTTGGCCGCCGTAAGCTTCACCGACTTTGCCGGACGACAGATCCGCCTGGCCGCCCCGCCCCAGCGGGTGGTGTCCCTGGTGCCCGAAGTCACCGACGCCATCTACGCCCTGGGCGTGGGCGCGGCGCTCAAGGGCCACACCATGTACAGCCGCACTCCGTCCGGCGAGCCGACTGCCGCCCTGGTGGGCGGCTTTTACCAGCCGGACCTGGAAGCCGTCTTGCGCCTGAAACCCCAGGTCGTCTTCACCAGCCGGGTCCATAAAGAGCAGGAAAAGACGCTGGCCGCCAAGGGCGTGAGCGTGGTGCGCCTGCACGCTAGGGACCTGAACGACCTCTACACCCGCTTGGAAATCCTGGGCATGATCTTTGACCGCACCGCTCAGGCCAGCCAGTTGGCCGCGCAGGTGCGGAGCGACTTCGGCCTAGCCGCCCAAAAGACCGCCCGGCTGCCCGCCAAGGCCAAGCGGCGGGTCATGCGCCTGATGGGCGTGGACCCACGGGGCGGCTTTGTCTACACCCCTGGGGACGACTCCTTTCAGAACGAGCTGATCGCCGCCGCCGGGGGCATCCCCCCCAGGCTGGGAGCCAAGGGCGGTTCGGTGAAGATGAGCCTGGCCCAGTGGCAAGCCTTCGATCCCCAGGTGGTCTACGCCTGCGGCGACGCGGCGGCGGCGCGCAAGTTCCTGCGGCGCGACGGCTGGAACCAGGTGGAAGCGGTGAAAAGGGGCAAGGTGATCGCCCTGCCCTGCGACCTGACCTGCCGGGTGTCGCTGGACTCGGGCCGGTTCGTGCAATGGCTGGCCGCCAAGGTATATGGCGACTACTTCGCCCAGGAGCAGTATCAGATCTATCCGCCGGCGGCGATCTCCCGGCGGCCCCTGAAGATCGACTTGCCCTACGTGCGCCAGGCCCAAGTGGTGGACGTGCGCATACAGGACTTCATCCACCGCACCCTGCTCATCGATTTCAAGCAGCCCATGATGGTTCTTAGTACTTTGGAGGGCCAGCGGGAGGGCGTGCGCCTGGTGGGCAACCACTACCTTCCGCCCCCGGCCTGGGGCCTGGGCCACGGCGGCGGCCTGGACGAGTTGCGCCTGCGGGTGGTGGAGGCCCTCAAGATCGACCCCAAGACCAGCAGCCTGCTGTTCACCGGGGCGGACATGAACAACCTGTCCGTGCAGCGCCAGGCCGATGGCGGCCTGGAAGCCTACGCCCTGGTCACCGCCGGGGCCACCCACAACGCCTTGCGCATCGCCGCCGAGGGCGGGGCCTTTCGCGAGCCCGGCACCATCAACATCCTGGTGCTCACCAACCGCGGCCTCACCCCCCGGGCCATGGCCCGGGCGCTGATAACCATCACCGAAGCCAAGACCGCCGCCCTGGAAGACCTGGACGTGCGCAGCAGCAAACACCCCCTCGAGTTCACGGCCACGGGGACCGGCACCGACAACATCATCGTGGTGCAGGGGATGGGCCCCAAAGCCGACCTAACCGGCGGGCACAGCCGTTTGGGGGCCTTGATGGCCCAGGCGGTGCACGCCGGGGTGCTGGAGGCCCTGGCCAAGCAGAACCGCTTGCGCCAAGGCCGCCATGTATTGCATCGCCTGCGGGAGCGGGGAGTGAGCCTCTACGCCCTTACCAGCCAAAAGGCGGCCTCCTGCCCCACGGGCGCGGTTTCAATGGGCCGCCTGGAAGGGGCGCTGTTGGACCCGGGCAACGCCGCGCTGGTGGAAACCGCCCTGGCCCTGTGCGACGCCCAGGCCCGGAGGCAAGTGAGCGCTCTGGAGCCCTTCAAGCAGATGTGCGAGGAGCAGGCCCGCCGCCTGGCCGGCAGCCACCCCTTGGCCGCGCCGTACAAGCTGGGCGGCAAGCCCCTGCCCGAGCCCCTGGCCCTGGCCCTGGGGGCCATCCTGCGGGGCCTGGCTTCCCAACCCCAACCCGTTATCCCGGTTTCCGGGGGAGAGTGCGGCTCCTAGCATGAAGCTCTCCCGCGCCATGGCCGTGTGTCTGGCCCTGCTGCTGTCCCTGGGGGTGTTGCCGGCCCAGGCAAGGCAAGTCACCGACGAGATGGGCCGCCGGGTGGAAGTGCCCGCCGAGCCCAAACGGTTCATCGGCCTGACCCCCTCGCTCACCGAGGTGCTTTTCGCCCTGGGCCTGGGCAAACGGGTGGTGGGGGGCACCACCTGGGCCGACTATCCTCCGGCGGCGCGGGACCTGCCCCGGGTGGGGCCTTACGTCTCGCCCAACCTGGAGCGCATCCTGTCGCTGAAGCCGGACCTGGTGCTGGCCAACAAGGAGGGCAATCCGCCTTGGGTGGTGGAGCGCCTAAGCGCCCTGGGGGTGCCGGTGTATGTCACCGTGCCGGTGGTCCCCAAGGATCTGCCCCGGAGCCTGGAGCGCCTGGGCGATTTGCTGGGCGCATCCCAGGCCGGCCGCCGCCTGGCCGGCCAACTAAAAATTGAAATGGCCGAGGTGGACCAACGCCTGCGTGGGGCGAAGCCCCGCCCCACCCTGTTGGTCATCGGCAGCCGGCCCCTGGTCTCGGTGGGGCGACCCACCATGAACCACCGCCTGCTCACCATGGCCGGGGGCCGCAACATCGCCGAAGGCATAAACCAGCGCTGGCCTCGCCTGAACCTGGAGTACATAATCGAAGCCAAGCCCCAGGTGATTATCCTCTCCACCATGGAGCGGGGCCAGAACCTCGAGCGGGACCTGGCCTATTGGCGCGCCCTGCCCGGGGTTGGCGACCGCCCCGGCGTGCGGGTCGAGTGGGTGTCCAGCGACTTGATCGACCGGCCCGGCCCCCGCCTGGGTCAGGGTCTCAAGGATCTGGCCAAGCTCATCCACCCCGAACGCTTCGCCAAGGAGGCATCCAGGCCATGAGGGCCACTCCCAGCCGTTTGCTGGCCGTATGCCTGGGCCTTGGCCTGCTTTTGCTGCTGGCCCTTTTGGCGGGGCTGTGGCTGGGCACGGTTAGCATCGGACCGGGGCAGTTCTGGGACTGGCTCACCGGCCGCCTGGAGGGAGCCCCGGCCATCATCCTGGGCCAGCTGCGCCTGCCGCGCCTGCTGCTGGCCGCCCTGGTGGGGGCCTGCCTGGGCCTGTGCGGAGCGGTGTTCCAGGCCATCTTGCGCAATCCCCTGGCCGAGCCCTTCATCCTGGGGGTGTCCGGCGGGGCGGCCTGCGGGGCGGTGTTTTCGGTGCTGGTGGGTCTGTCCGGCCTGTGGGGCCAGTCGGCCTTGGCCTTTGGCGGGGCCCTGGGCACCGTGGCCTTGGTGCTGGCCATCGCCCGGCGCCGGGGCAGCATGGAGACCAGCACCCTGATCCTCACCGGAGTGATGATCAACGCCTTTTTCACCGCCCTGATAATGTTCGTCATCTCCACCACCACCGACCAAAAGCTGCACGCCATCCTGTTCTGGCTCTACGGCGACTTGGCCGCGGCCAACCTGACCAAGGTGGGGCTCTTGTTGCCTGTCACCCTGGTGGGCGGGGGGGTAATCTTTTTCTACGCCCGCCATTTGAACCTGCTCACCGCCGGCTCGGTGGCCGCCGCCTCCCTGGGGGTGGCCGTGGAACGGGTCAAGCTAATCATGTTTTTGGTGGTCAGCCTCTTGGTGGGGGTCACGGTCAGCCTGTCGGGGCTCATCGGCTTCGTGGGTTTGATGGTGCCCCATCTGGTGCGTATGACCCTGGGCCACGACCACCGCCTGCTTTTGCCCGCTTCGGCGCTGTTCGGGGCCAGCTTCCTGATGCTGGCCGACACGGCGGCCCGCACGGTGATTAGCCCCTCGGCCCTGCCGGTGGGGGTGGTCACCGCCTTTTTGGGCGCGCCCTTCTTCGTGCTGCTCATGGCCAAACGGGGGAGCCGCTGGTGGTAGGGCGTGAAGAAATAGCCTTGACCGGCAAGGGCCTCTGCTTTGGTTACGGCGACAGCGAGATAATCAAGGACGTGGACCTCCGCCTGGACCGGGGCGAGTTGTTGGGCATCATCGGCCCCAACGGCAGCGGCAAATCCACCCTCCTGGGGCTGCTCTGCGGCCTGCTGACCCCCAAGGCCGGGCGGGTGGAGTTGCTGGGCCGGGAGCTGGGCTCCTACCCCCGAGTGGAGTTGGCCCGCCGCCTGGGGCTGGTGCCCCAGAACGCCGAGCTGGCCCCGGGCTTCACCGTGCACCAGTCGGTGCTCACCGGACGCTTCGCCCTCATGGGCGGACGCATGTTCGAGGACCCCTCCGACCTGGCCGCCGCCAGCCAGGCCCTGGCCGACACCGGCCTCACCAGCCTGGCCCAGCGCCGCACCGGGGAGCTCTCCGGCGGCGAACGCCAACGCCTGGCCCTGGCCCGGGCCCTGGCCGCCGAGCCCCAGGTGGTGCTCTTGGACGAGCCCACCAGCGCCTTGGACCTCAAGCACCAGTTGGGCATCATGAATCTGCTGGAAAAAGCCTGCGCCCGGGACGGCCTGGCGGTGTGCCTGGTGAGCCACGACCTCAACCTGGCCGGCATGTTCTGCCACCGCCTGCTTTTGTTGAGCGAGGGCCGCACCCTGGCCCAGGGCCAACCCAGCGAGGTGCTCACCCCGGAGTTGCTGTCCCGGGCCTATGGAGTGGAAGTGCATGTGGACCAAGAGCCCAGCCGGAAGCGTCCCCGGGTGACCCTGACCGCTCCCCGTCCTTGACAAAGCCCAGTCAAGCTCCAATAATCTTATATAACAACCGTCCCATGAAGGGACCAGCCGAAGGAGCGATCATGAAGATCACGAAAGTTGTGCGCACTCAGCGCGGGCTCTGCAAGTGCAAGAGCTCTTGCTAGCTTAAGCTAGCCGGAGAGGGGAGGCGCCGAAAGGGCCTCCCCTTTTTCTATGCCATGAGGCGATCAATGCCCGCTCTTAAAAGAATCCACCCAGCCGGCCACGCCCTTGCCTGGCTGCTGTTGGCCCTGCTTGCCTTGGCCTGCGCCGGCCAGGGCGAAACGGCCATGCCCTTGGCCCGGGTGGAGATCGGCGGGCACACGGTGCTGGCCGAGGTGCCCCTCAGCCAAGAGCAGCGCATGCGCGGCCTGGGAGGGCGCCAGTCCCTGGAGCCAGGCCGGGGCATGCTCTTTTTGTTCACCCCCGGCTCGCCGCAATACATGTGCATGCGCGACATGAACTTCCCCCTGGATTTCATTTGGCTGGACCATGGCCGGGTGAGCCAGATATCGGCCCGGGTGCCCGCGGCGGGGGCCACGCTGACTCTGCGCGCCGATCGCCCGGTGCAGATGGTCCTTGAGGTGCCCGCCGGCTGGTCCCAAGCCAAGGGGGTGCGGCCGGGGCAGAAGGTGCGCATCAGCGCGGCGGGCGCGGAACTGCCGCCGGAGTTGGCCCGCATGTTGAACCAAGAGGGCGGCCATGAAACCAAGTGACCCCCACCAGGAGCTGTTGCGCCGGGTGGCCTGCGCCGGCCTGTGCCGATACTACAAGCCAAACAAGCGCGAAGACCCCGGCTGCGGCGGGGTGGAGACGCTCAAGCGCCGCCCAGACCTGGCCGGCCGGCTGGAAGCCCTGCCCTCGCCCAACGACGACGCCCTGTTCGGCCTGGACGGCGACGACCCCCGCCTGCTGGCGGTGTGCGAGGCCTGCGATTTCCGCGTGGACGGCTGCGACTTTCGCGACCCCGAGGTGCCTCGGGAAGACTGCTCACCCTGCGGCGGGCTGCGAGCCGTGGCCGGGCTGTTGAGCAAGGACCCGGAGTTGAAGCTGTGACGCCGCCCAACCCGGACCATTATTTGCGCCTGGCCGGGCACGTGTGCCTGCGCCTGCTGGAGGAGCCCTGCCTCTACGACCGCCGGGCCGACGAGCTATACGAACTGAACCAGGAAGGCCTGGAGGCACTCCAAAAGTGCCGAGGCCACCTGACCATGGAGCAGGTGGGCCTGGAGGAGGAGTTCGCCGGTTTGTGTCTGGAGGAGGGCCTGCTGGAGTTGAACCCCACCCCCTGGCCCATTCCCCTGGCCCTGGGGCCCGCGCCCACACCCTCGCTGCGCTATCTGGAGCTGCAAATCACCTGGCGCTGCAACCTGGCCTGCGCCCACTGCTACCTGGGAGCGGCCCGTGGGGTGGACCTGCCCGTGGAGCGGGTGGCCGCCCTGCTGCGGGAGTTCGAGGCCATGGGCGGGCTTCGAGTGATGCTATCGGGCGGCGAGCCACTGATGCACCCCCAGTGGAATGAGATCAACGCCCTGTTGGCCGCGCTGCCCCTCAGGCGAGTGCTGCTATCCAACGGCCTGCTGCTGGAGGGAGCCCTGGAGGGGCTCAACTGCGACGAGGTTCAGATAAGCCTGGACGGCCTGGAAGCGGGCCACGAGCGCCTGCGGGGCAAGGGCAGTTTCGCAAAGGCGGTGGCCGCTGCTCAGGCGGTCAAGGACTCGGGCCGTGACTTGTCCATCGCCACCATGGTCCACGCCCACAACTTGGAAGAGATGGCAGGGCTGGAGGAACTGGTGCGCCAGCTGGGGGCCGGCGAGTGGGGCATCGACGCCCCCTGTCTGAGCGGCCGTTTGGGGGAAAACCCCGAGCTGGCCGTGAGCCCGGAGCAGGCGGCCCAGGCCATGGCCCTGGCCTATGGCGGGGCCTTCCACGGCGGAGGCGGGGGCGCGGCCTGCGGCCTGCACCTGGCCACCGTGGCCGCCGACGGCAAGGTGGCCCAGTGCGGTTTTTACCTGGACCAACCCCTGGGCCGGGCCGAGGAGGGCCTGTGGACATGCTGGGACCGGCGCAAGACGGTTTCTCTGAACGATCTGAACGGCTGCCGGGATTGCGAGGCGGCCGATGACTGCGGGGGCGGTTGCCGCTTCCGGGCTCCCGATCCCCTGGGACCGGACCCGGTGATGTGCGCCGCCTACGGAATTGTGCCAAAGGAGAAAGCATGAAAGAGGTATACGATCTGGAAGGACGAGTGCGCCGTGATGGCGGCGAGACCATACTGGGGCTCAAGGACCTGGGCACCCACGCCTGCTACCTCATCTTCGGCGTGCTGGACCCCGGCGGCCACGCCCGCATACTCAAGCCCGGCGAGGGCCACGAGGAGATCATCCTGGCCGTGGGCGGAACCATCCGTTTGGAAGGCCCGGACGGCGAGCTGCTGCTGCGCCCCGGCCAGGCCATCCACCTACAGGGAGAGGAGACCTGGGAGGCCTTTTGCGAAGGCGAGGCCGAGGCCCACTACGTGGCCGCCGGCGGCCACACTCCCGGGCAGGAGCATGGGCATGGAGAGCACAGCCACTAAAGCGTTTTTCCCATGAACCTAACGCCTCCGGCACAGCCAGGCGGCGGCGGGCAAGGCGGCGACGAGCGATGACCGGAGGTGTAGCTTAAGCTACATCGAGGTCAAAGCGATGCCGCCAACGCCGCCCCCCGTCGTCTGGCGAAGCCGGACGCCTAATGTTGATGCCCGCAGCCGCAGGAACTCGAACCGCAGGAAGATGCCGGCGCCAGGCTGTCCAAGCTCTGCACCGCCGGACGCCGTGACAGCTTGCGCAGGGTCAGCCGCCACAGGGGGGCGATGGACAAGAGCACCAGTGCCCCCGCTCCGGCTTGGCGCAGCCAGCCGGGCAGCAGTTCGCCCGCCGCGCCGGCCACGGCCAGGGGGCTAATGCCGCTCAGGGCAAAGAACTGATCCAAGAGCAGGCCCGAGGCCACCGCGCCCAGGGCGATGCCCGCCAGATACAGGGCCGTGCCCCGCTTGCCCAGCACCCCCACCAGCACGGTGAGGGAGGTGACGTTGGTGGCCGGCCCGGCCAGAAGAAACACCAGGGCCGCGCCAGGGCTGACACCCTTGAGGATCAAGGCGGCGGCGATGGGGGTGGAGGCGCTGGCGCAGATGTACAGGGGTATGCCCACGGCCAGCATGATGAGCATGGAGCTCACGCCCCCGCCAAGGTAGCGGGTCAAGAACTCGGCCGGCACCAGGGCCGCGATGATCCCCGCCAAGATTATGCCCAACCAGAACCAGGCGGCCAAATCCTCCCAAAGCTCGCCCCGGGCATAGGCCAGCCCGGCCATGAAACGCTGCAACAGGCTGTGGTGGTGGCAGTGCTCTGCGGGCGCGCAGTCCACGCCGTCACAGCAGCCGTCCACCGGGCAGGCCAGATCCGGCGGGGCGGAGGGTTGGCCAGGCTTTTGTTCATTGAGCAAGCCCATGCCCAGGCCGGTGACCATGGCGGTGGCCAAAGCGGCCAGAGGCCGGGCAATGGCCATGACCGGGCCCAAAAGGGCGTAGGTCAGGGCGATGGAGTCCACTCCGGTCTCGGGGGTGGAAACCAAGAAGGAGGCCACCGCGCCCCGGCCCGCGCCCTGGCGCTTGAGGGAGGCCGCCGCGGGCAAGACCCCGCAACTGCACAAAGGCAGGGGCAGGCCCAGCAGGGCGGCCTTGAACACCGGCCCCACCTTGCCCTGCCCCAGGTTGCGGCTGACAAAGTTGGGGCTCAAAAAAGCCTTGAGCAGGCCCGCCACCAACAGCCCGAATATTATGTAAACGGAGGCCTCGGCCAGCAGACGCCAGCATTCGGTCATAATTTGCAAGATGATGTTCACGGTTGGCCTCGCAAGTTGTCAGTGATTCATGTGGTCCAGGCTGGCGGCCAGCAGTTGGCTTACATGGTGGTCGTCCAGGGAGTAGTAGAGCATCTGGCCGTCGCGGCGGTTGTTGACCAGGGCCAGGTCCTTGAGCCGGCGCAGGGCGTGGCTAACCGCCGAATCGCTGACCCCGGTGAGGGCGGCCAGATCGCACACGCACATCTCCCCGCCCCTCAGGGCCAGCAGTATGCGCAAACGGTTGGGGTCGCCCATGGCCTTGTACAACTCGGCCAGGCGGTTCAGTTCCGCGGCCGGGGGCTCGTCACGGCGGGCCTGGCGCACCCGGTTCAGGTGCACCATCTTCACCTGGCATCCCTCTTCGTCGATCAGCTTGCTTTTACGCGCCACCATGGGCCGGCTCCTTATCTGAGCATTTGTTCAAATATAACATCGCATCTTGTTAGCGCAAGCCTCTCTTGCCAAAAATCCCCAGCCGGGCTATAGGCAAGCACAGGAGAACCGCCCATGAAGGATGTCAAGCAAATCAAGGTGAACGGTCACCAGGTGGGCCTGCGCGGCCTGGACCAGGCCCTGGAGGAGTTGGCCCCGGGCTACGCCCCCGAGCGCGAGGACGAGCTGGCCGCCCGGTTGCTGGAGCGGGTCCGGCGGGAGAACTACATCCCCGGCCCGGCCGGGCAGGCCTACGCCGCAGCCCTGCGGGACCTGCTGCGCCAGGCGGCGGGCCTGGCTCCCCTGACCCAGGCAAGCGGCGGCCTGAGCATCCAGGTGGCCTGCGGGGGCTGCGCCGGGGGCGACCGACTGATTCAGGCGGTGTACGACGCCATGGCCCGCCTGGGCCTGGCCGGCGAGGTGGAGCGGGTGAGCGGCGACCTGGAGATAGCCGCCTTGGGAGTGCGGGGCACCCCGGCGCTGGTCATCCAGGGCCAGGTCAAGGCGGTGGGCTCCATCCCTCCAGATGGCCAAATCGAAGCCTGGCTGCGCCAGGCCGCCGGGAAGCTGCCGCCCGGCGGTCAAGAGCCCCATAATACCTAGCATATCGATATACTTTTTTGTAAGCTTGGCCAAGGGAACCTGTCGGCTTCAACTTTCGGCCATATTGGTCTAACCAACCCTGCTGCCCTGGGAGGCCAAGTCATGCAGCGCATAATACTAATTCTGTCGATCCTGTTGATCTTGTGCCTGGGAGTGGGCGTGGCCTTCTCCGACCACGGCGACAACGGCCGCAAGCGCCACAAGGAGCGCCGGGGGCTGGGGGAATATCAGGTGCCGGCGGTGAACAACCCCCTGTACCAAGAGCAATGCGGGGCCTGTCACATGGCCTATCAGCCCGCCCTATTGCCCGCCGCCTCCTGGAGCAAGATATTGGCCAACCTGCCGGAGCACTTCGGCGAGCAGGTGGACCTGAGTTCCCAGGACCGCGACGCCCTGGGCGGGTATATGGCCGCCAACGCGGCGGAAAGTTGCGGCTGCAAGATATCGCGCAAGATACTAAAGAGCCTGCGAGGCGGCGTCCCCCTGCGCATAAGCCAAACCCCCTACATCCTGCACAAGCACGAGGACGACGACATCCCGCCGGGGGCCTTTGAGCGCAAGCCGGTGGGCTCCCGGGGCAACTGCAAGGCCTGCCACCCCACGGCCGAGCAGGGCCAGTACGACGACGACCTGGTGCGCATCCCCCGCTGAGGGCAGGCCCCCACGCGGGTTTGACACCTTCCGCCCCCTGGCTTAAGCTTGCCCCATAATCAGCCAGGGAGGCTAAGAAATGCGCCCCGAGGAATTCGCGCCCGAAGATCAAAAATTCCTGTTGCCCCGGCCCGGCGGGGAGTTGGTCTACCGCTGCCTGGACTGCGGTGCCGAGCACTCCATCGCCGAGTTGCTCTACACCTGCCCCTCCTGCGGGGCGGTGCTGCTCATCGAAGACAAGGCCTTCGGCCAGCTCAAGCAGCTCTCCGGCCAACAGTGGCGGCGGGTCTTCGATTTGCGGCGCATGCTCAACGTGCCCGCCCTCAAGGGCATCTTCCGCTACGCCGAGCTCTTGGCCCCGGTGATCCCCCTGGACAGCGTGCTCTACCTGGGCGAGGGCCACACACCCCTGGTGGAGGCCAGCGGCTTGCTCAAGGAAGAGTTGGGCGCGGAGTTCTGCTTCAAGAACGACGGCCAGAACCCCTCGGCCTCCTTCAAGGACCGGGGCATGGCCGTGGCCCTGAGCTACATCAATTACCTGGTCAAGCACCAGGGGGCCGGCGAGATACTCAGCGTGTGCGCCTCCACCGGCGACACCTCGGCCGCGGCGGCGCTGTATGCCTCCTACCTGGCCCCGGAGGTGAAAAGCGCGGTGCTGCTGCCCCGGGGCAAGGTGACCCCTGCCCAACTCAGCCAGCCCCTGGGAGCCGGAGCGCGGGTGTTGGAGATACCCGGGGTGTTCGACGACTGCATGAAGGTGGTGGAGCACCTGGCCGACAACTACCAGGTGGCCCTCTTAAACTCCAAGAACGCCTGGCGCATCCTGGGCCAGGAGTCCTATGCCTACGAGGTGGCCCAGGACCTGGACTGGGACCTGAGCGGCCGGGTGATCCTGGTGCCCATCGGCAACGCGGGCAACATCAGCGCCATAATGAGCGGCTTCATGAAGCTCAAGGAACTGGAGATCATCGCAGATCTGCCCAAGGTCGTGGGGGTGCAGAGCGAGCACGCGGACCCGGTTTTCCGCTACTACCAGGAGAAGGAGCCGGGCAAGCGGGTGTGGCGGCCGGTGACCGTGCAGGCCTCGGTGGCCCAGGCGGCCATGATCGGCAACCCGGTGTCCATGCCCCGGGTGGTGGAGCTGGCCCGGCGCTACGAGGAGCAGGCGGGCGGCCCCCGGGTGTTCGTGGTGCGGGTGAGCGAGCAGGAGATCATGGACCACATGATCCTGGCCAACCGCCACGGCCACGTGGTATGCACCCAAGGCGGCGAATCCCTGGCCGGGCTCATCCAAGCCCGTAAGGCGGGCATCGTGGAGGACGGCGAAAAGGCCATATGCGATGCCACGGCCCATCACCTGAAGTTCGTGGGCTTCCAGCAGATGTACTTCGACGACGCGTTCCCCCCGGACTATGGGGTGAAGCCCCGTCCCGAGTTGATAAACCGGCCCGAGGACGTGCGCGCCCTGCCCGAGGGCGAGTTGCCAGGCCCGGGGCGGCCCCTGAGCGGCCAGGCCTTTGATAAATTCGTGAAGGCCACCGCCCTGGAGGTGGCCCAGCGCCTGGGCCTGGAGAAGCGCTAGTGGGGGCTCTCAAGGAAAACGATCTGACCACCAGCGGCTTCTGCTTTGCCTGCGGGGCCCGCAACATCTACGGCCTGCGCATGCGGGTGGGCTACGAGGAGGGGGCGGCGGTGTGCCGCCTGAACCTGGGCCGGCAATACCAGGGCTGGGACAACATCGCCCACGGGGGCGTGGTCTCCACGGTGCTGGACGAGATCATGGCCTACGCGGTGATCAACTACGTGGGCCAGGGGCTGACCACCCGCATGGAAATCACCTACCGCAAGGCGGTGCCCCTGGGGGCGCCCCTCAAGGCGGTGGGCCTGGTCACCGGCCAGCGCAACCGCATGGCCACCGCCGAAGGCAAGCTGTACCTGGCCGGGGACGGCGCCCTTTTGGCCGAGGCCACCTCCCGCTGGATAATCAAGCTGGGGCCCGACGGCAAGCCCCTGGACGGCACCCCCTGGCTGGACGCCCAGCGGTGAAGCATCTGCTGCTCACCGTGGGCAAGCCCAAGGCCGCCTACCTGGCCCAAGGCATCGACGACTACCTGGACCGGCTGAAGCCCTTTGGGGGCGGCTCCCTGGCGGGGGTGCGCCCGGCCAAGCTGGGGCCCAAGACCCCCGAAGCCTTGTCCAAGGCCGAGGAAGGCCAACGCCTGCTGGCCCGCCTGGACGAGCGCGATTTGGTGTGGGCTTTGGAGATAAAGGGCAAGGCCTGGAGCAGTATGCAGTGGGCGGGGGCCCTGGAAAAGGCCCGCCTGAGCGGCAAGAGCCGCCTGGTGCTGGTGGTGGGCGGAGCCCTGGGGCTGGACCCGGCGGTCACCCGGCGGGCCGACCAGCTGGTGAGTTTCGGCCCGCCCACCATGGCCCATGAGCTGGCCGCCCTGGTGGCGGCCGAGCAGCTTTACCGCGCCTGCACCATCCTGGCCGGGATGCCCTATCACCGGGCCTGATTTTTATTGGCCATCATCTCCTGGGCGCTTATCACATCCAAGGCCACCTGAAGCAAACCGACTCCCTGGCGGCGGGCCTCCTGCTCCAGGCACTGCTGGGCCTGGGCCAGGCTGAGGCCCCGCTGCTCCATTATCACCCCCTTGGCCCGCTCGATGCTCTTGCGTTGGCTTAGGTTTTGGCTCAACTGTTCCACCCGGCCCTCCAGGCAGCGCAGGCGGTGGTGGTTTTGCCAGGCCATGGCCATGGCCGGGCCGATGAGGCTGGGCTCCCAGGGCGGGGAGATGTAGGCGCTTATCTGGAGCGGGCCCGCCGCACCGGCAGGATGCGTCTGGCCATGAGATGCGATGATGATCACCGGCAGGGGGCGGCGCTCATGCATGCGCCGGGCCACCTCCATTCCGTCCAAGCCCGGTAAGCGGGCGGCCAATATGGCCAGGTCCGGCTGCAACTCATGGTGCAGGCGGCAGGCCGCTCGGCCGTCGCCGGCCACCCCGGCCACGGCGTGGCCCAGGGCCCGCAGGCAACGGCTAATACCCGCCACCTCTTCCGCCTGGGCCGAGGCCAGCACCACCTTGAATGTTTGGGAAAACTCGATGCCCTCCATGCCGCCGCCCCCCCGGTCCCGCCCCCCGGCGATACCAAATTTGGCAGTATGGTTTGAATGATGCAACGCCCGCTCCCGGCAGGCGATTTCCGCCGGGAGCGGGGTTGCTTGGCTAATTATTCAACGCCCAGGCGACCCAGCGGCCCCTTAGACCGACTCCACGCTCTTAATCTCGGGAATCGCCTGTTTGACCACCTTTTCGATGCCCATTTTCAGGGTCATCTGGCTCATGGGGCAGCCGCCGCAGGCGCCGGTGAGCTTCACCTTGACTATGCCGTCGTCAGTGACCTCCACCAACTCCACGTTGCCGCCGTCGCGCTGCAAGGCTGGCCGGATTTTCTCCAAGGCCAGTTCAACCTGTTCTTTCAAGTTATTTACTCCCTGTTTTGCCGGGCAGGGCCCCGGCTGGGTGTTCTTTAGGCCAGGCCGCGGCCGGTCAGCCGAGTGAGGGCCTCCAGATATCGCTGGCGGGTGCCTTCGATCACCTCGGCGGGCAGCTTGGGGGCCGGGGGCTTCTTGTTGAAGCCGATGCTCTCCAAGTAGTCCCGCACGAACTGCTTGTCATAGCTCTCCTGGCCCCGGCCGGGGGCATACTTGTCCGCCGGCCAGAAACGGCTGGAGTCCGGGGTGAGCACCTCGTCGATAAGAATGAGTTCGCCGCCGATGGTGCCGAACTCGAACTTGGTATCCGCGATGATGATGCCCTTGGTGGCGGCAAAATCCCGGGCCCGCCCGTATATGGCCAGGGCCCGCTTGGCCACCTCCTGGGTCAGATCCTTGCCCACGATCTTCTCGGCCTGGGCCAGGTCGATGTTCAAATCGTGTTCGCCCATCTCGGCCTTGGTGCTGGGGGTGAACAACGGCTCGGGCAGCTTGTCGCTCTCCTGGAGCCCCTGGGGCAGGGTGTAGCCGCACACCTGGCCGGTGGCCTGGTAGTCTTTCCATCCGGTGCCGGAAAGATATCCCCGCACGATGACTTCGATGGCCAGGGGCTTGGCTTTCTTGACCAGCATGGATCGGCCCTGGAGCACATCGCCGTATTTTTGGAGTCCCTTGGGGAAGTCGGACACCTCCCAGGCAACCAAATGGTTGGGGGTGATGTCGGCCATCTGCTGGAACCAGAACAAGGAAATCTGGGTCAGGACCTTGCCCTTGTCCGGGATGGGGTCGGGGAGCACCACGTCAAAGGCGCTCAAGCGGTCGGTGGCCACGATGAGCAGGTGCTCGCCCAGGTCGTAAATGTCGCGCACCTTGCCCCTGGCCACCAGGGGCACCCCCTCCAGATTGGTCTCATGCACCGCTAGTGAACTCATGACTCTCCTCATTGAGGCCGAAACGTTAAAATTCCGGCAAGTGCCGTTGACTCCGGATAAACTACGGTAGTATGTTTTTTTCGTCCCATAAACCTAGCACAAAGCTCAATAAGGAGAAAGTAAGATGCTCCAAAAGATTACTGTTATCGGCGCTGGAAACGTGGGAGCCACTTGCGCCCAGCGGGCCGCCGAAAAAGAATTGGCCGATGTGGTTCTGGTCGACGTGGTTGAGGGCATGCCCCAGGGCAAGGGCCTGGATCTTTGCGAGGCCGCCCCGGTGGAAAAGCACGACGCCCTGATAACCGGAACCAACGACTATGACGCCACCGCCGACTCGGACATCATCATCGTAACCGCCGGCATCGCCCGCAAGCCCGGCATGAGCCGCGACGATCTGATCAAAACCAACGCCGGCATCGTGGACAAGGTTTGCCGGGAGGCGGCCAAGCGCTCGCCCAAGGCGGTTATGATCATCGTGAGCAACCCCTTGGACGCCATGTGCCACGTTGCCCTGAAGGCCTCCGGCTACCCCAGCGAGCGGGTGATCGGCATGGCCGGCGTGCTGGACTCGGCCCGCTTCCGTTTCTTCATCGCCGAGGCCCTGAACGTATCCGTGGAAAACACCCACGCCTTCGTGTTGGGCGGCCACGGCGACACCATGGTGCCCCTGCCGCGCTTCTCCACGGTGTCGGGCATTCCCATCACCGAACTGCTGCCCGCCGACAAGATCGCGGCCATGTGCCAGCGCACCGCCCAGGGCGGCGCGGAGATCGTCAGCCTGCTCAAAACCGGCAGCGCCTACTACGCCCCGGCCTCCTCGGCGGTGGAGATGGCCGAGGCCATATTGAAGGACAAGAAGAAAATCCTCCCCTGCGCGGTGTACCTCACCGGCCAGTACGGCTACAACGACCTGTACATCGGCGTGCCGGTGAAGCTGGGCGTGGGCGGCGCCGAAGAGGTCATCGAGATCAAACTGACCGCCGACGAAAAAACCGCCCTGGACAAGAGCGCCGACGCGGTGCGCGGCCTGGTCAAGACCCTGGCCGACCTGGGCTTCTAGAAGCCTTGCCGAGCCGCCCGGCGGCCCGCTGAAAACACAACGGCCCGGAGCAGGTTTAACCAGTTTCGGGCCGTTTTTTAGCCTGTTCTTTGTTTAATCCAATTTGTTAATAAATTAACATAACATATCGTTTAATATTATTTTATTGTACAAGAAAACCGGCGCACATCTTATCTGCGGAATACCCCACGGCACAGCCAGGCGGCGGCAGACAAGGCGGCCCAAGGCTTGGGCTGCCAAAGGCCACGGCGGGAGCCTAATGCCTTAGTGAAGGCCAATGGTTTCTCGACCCGCTTTGCCGCCAGCGGCCCGCTGGCGGCGAGCGAGATCCGCAGACGTATTGCCCCATACGCCGAGGAAGCGAGCGAAGCCGGCAACGCCGTATGGCGCTGTCTGGCGAAGCCGGGTTGTTAGGAGATTACAGGCCTAATTCGTCGCTGATTTGGCGCATGGCCTCCACGGCCAGGGCGGCGAACTCGGGCAAGGGTATGCCCAACTGCTCGCAGAGCAGAACGTGGTCCCGGTTCACGCTGGCGGCGAAGGCTTTTTCCTTCATGCGCTTGGTCACGCTCTTGGGCTTTACGCTGGCCAGCTTTTTGTCCGGATAGACCAAGGTGGTGGCCACCACCAGGCCGGTGATGGTCTCGCCGGCGGTGAGGGCCAAGTCCAGGGGGGTGGTGCGGGTGAGCCCCAGATTCTCGGCGTTGTGGGCCTTGATGGCCGAAACAACCTCGCCGGGCACGTCCCGGCCGGCCAACAGCTCAGCGGTCACCAGGCCGTGACGGTGCATATCATCGGCGGTCTCGGCGTAGTCCAGATCGTGCAACAGCCCGGCCAAAGCCCAGGTTTCCTCGTCCTGGTCCAAACGGCGGGCCAGGGCGCGCAAAACCGCGGCCGAGGCCAGGCTGTGCATGCGTATGCGTTCGTCGCCAACCTGACTCTTTAGAAGCTCCAGGCCGGCGGCGTAATCCATGTCTAGCCTGCCGCCGCCAAACGGCGAGTCTTTTTCTTTAGGCGGCCGATGCGCTTGCGCAACATCTCCACCTGCTTTTTGTCGCCAGACTCACGGGCAGTTACGCGGCCGCTCTTCAGCTCTTTGATCTGAACCTTGACCTTGGCGATTTCCTTGGCAAAGAGCTTACTGCCCGACTCGTCGCTGATGCCCAGGGCCTCTTTGATGGCCGTTAGCAGCTCTTCCTTGTTCATGCTGTGCACACCCATGATGTCGCCCAGCTCCAGGCCGTATTCCCTAAGCTCCTTGGCGGTCATTTTCTCCAAGGGCTTTTTGGGCTCGGGTACCTTGGGCTCCTCCTTGGCCTTGGGGGCCACGGCGGCGGGCTCTTCACTGGTCTGGGCTTGCAGGGTTTCCTCGTCAGCCATGTCTTGTATATTCTCCTGATTTTGCTTGCCGAAAGGGGCTCACGTCCCCCACCGCTGAATGGGGGAGTTTACTTGCTGGAGCCACTTTTTTCAACCATTTTAAGAAAAGGCGTGAACAGGTCCAGGGGCAAGGGGAACAAGGTGGTGCTGTTGTTCTCGCTGGCCACCTCCCTGAGGGTCTGTAAATAGCGCAGTTGCAGGGCTTGGGGATGGTGGCTGATTATCTCCGCCGCCATGGCCAGCTTCTCGGCCGCCTGGTACTCGCCCTCGGCGTTGATCACCTTGGCCCGCCGCTCCCGCTCGGCCTCGGCCTGCTTGGCCATGGCCCGCTGCATTTCCTGGGGCAGGTCGATGTGTTTGACTTCCACGGTGCTCACCTTGATACCCCAGGCGTCGGTGTGCTGGTCCAGGATCTGCTGCAACTCGCCGTTGATCTTGTCCCGTTCCGAAAGCAGCTCGTCCATTTCCACCTGGCCGCAAACGCTACGCAAGGTGGTCTGGGCCAGCTGGCTGGTGGCGAAGAGGTAGTCCTCCACCTGGATCACCGCGTTGGTGGGGTCCATCACCCTGAAATACAACACCGCGTTGACCTTCACCGACACGTTGTCTCTAGTGATGACGTCCTGGGGCGGCACGTCCATGGCCACGGTCCGAAGGCTCACCTTGACCATGCGATCAATGACGGGGATGAGGATGATCAACCCCGGCCCCTTGGCCTTGATCACCCGGCCCAGGCGAAAGATGACTCCCCGCTCGTACTCCTTGAGCACCCTCAGCGACACGGCCAGGAAAAGAATGAACAAGATCACAACCGGCAGCAGGCCGCCCAACAGGGAGAATATGGCCGATACGATGCCCATTAGCCTCGCCTCCTTTTAGGCCCCTTGCCCGTCCTTGGGCAGCGGCCGCACCTCGACTTCCAAGCCGTGAACCGCGCTCACTTCGATTTTTTGCCCCGGCTCCAGGGGCTGGGGGCTGGTGAAGCTCCAAAGCTCGCCCAGCAGGCGAACCCGCCCGGCGTCCACCACCACCCCCACCGAGCCCACCAGGCCTTCTTGGCCGGTGACCGACTTGGCCAACTGGGCTTTGCCGGCCACATAGGCAACCCCACCGAAAAACAAGATCATGGCCAGGGCGGTGGGCACTAGGACGGCCAGGGACACGGCCAGCACCTCGTCGCCGGACTTGAACAGCATCACCGAGCCCAATATGAGCGAAACCGCCCCGCCCAAGGAAAGCAGGCCGTAGCTGGTCACTTTGATCTCGGCGAAAAACAGCAGCACGGCCAAGCCGATGAGGGCCAGCCCGGCGTAGCTGACCGGCAGGGCGCTCATGGCGAAAAAGGCCAGGATCAGGGCCAGTCCGCCCACCACCCCCGGAAATACGGTTCCCGGGTGGCTGAACTCGAAGTAGATGCCGGCCAGGCCGATCATGAGCAGGATGTAGGCTAGGTTGGGGCTGGCCAGCAGGCTAAGGAGCTTTTCCCGCCAGCCCGGCTGGTGGAAATAAATGGTCTGGCCCTTGGTGTCTATGGTCTTTTCCCCGGCGGCGGTGGCCACCTTGCGGCCTTGCAGGGCTTGCAACAGATCCCCCAGGTCCCGGGCCAGCACATCGGCCAGACCCAGTTCCTTGGCCTTGACGGCATCAAAGCTAACCGACTTGGTGACCATCTCCTCGGCCAGCTTGGGATCGCGGCCCCGGCGCTTGGCCAGGCTCGCGGCCAGGGCCTTAAGATCGCTCACCGCCTTCTCGCCCATGGCGCCCTTGATGTCTTGGCCGCTGCCCCCCACCGGGTGGGCCGCGCCCACGTGGGTGGCCGGAGCCATGGCCGCCACCGGGGCGGCCAGCAGTAGGAAAGCCCCCGCGCTGGTGGCCCGGGCCCCGGCCGGGGCCACGTAGACCACCACCGGCACAGGGCAGGCCAGGATGGCCTTGACCATCTCGCGCATGGAACTCACCAGGCCGCCGGGGGTGTCCAGACGGATCACCACCACGCTGGCCGAAGCGGCGGCCGCCTTTTCCAGGCCGGCCAAGACGAACTCGGAGCTGCCGGGGTTGATGGTGTCGCTGAGTTCGATGACCCACACCTGCCCCTCGGCGCCCTGGGCCGGGGCCGAGCCGGGCATGGCCAGGGCCAGGGCCAGGAGCAAGGCCAGAAGCAGCAGTGGGAAATAGCGGGGCATGGCCCCTCCGGGATTAGGGTTTGGGCCCCTTTACCAGGGCCTTCAAGTCGGCGTAGGCCAGGGCCTTGGCCTCCGGGGTGCGCAGCAGATAGGCCGGATGATAAGTGGGCAGCACCGGCACTCCCAAAGCCTGGCTCCATTTGCCCCGCAAACGCCCCATGGGCGCGTCGCTATTCAGCAGGGCATGGGCGGCAGGGCGGCCCAGGGTGCAGATGGCCTGTGGCGCGATTATCTTAACCTGAGCCTGTAAAAAGGGGCGGCAGGCGGCCACTTCGCCGGCCTGGGGGTCGCGGTTGCGCGGGGGGCGGCATTTGACGATGTTGGCGATGTACACCTGCTCCCGCTTCATACCCACCGCCGCCAGCATGGCATCCAAGAGCTTGCCCGCCGGGCCCACGAAGGGAAGCCCCTGGCGGTCCTCCTGCTCCCCCGGCCCCTCGCCGATGAACATGATCCGGGCGTCTTGTGCGCCGCTGCCGAATACTATTTTGCCTCGCCCCTGGTGCAGGGGGCATCTGGTACATTCTCCCATCCATTGGCGCACCTGGGCAAGACTGGTTAGGCGGGGGGTGGGGGCGGCGGGCATCACCGCCTCCATGAGTTGCTCCAACTCGCCCCGGCTGCCGGCCACCTTGGTCAGGCCCAGGCGGGAGCGGCAGGCCAGGTTGCCCGCCAAATCCGCCAGGTGGCGGGAATCGGCCATCTGCCTAGGCCTGTCCCAGCAGGCGGGCCACCCGGTCCAGCAGGCGCTGGGCCACCTCCTGTTTGCTCAAAAGAGGCAGGGTTTCCACCTCGCCGGCCGGGGTGAGAAAATGCACCCGGTTGGTGTCCACGGCAAAGCCGCTGTCAACGGCGCTGACGTCGTTGGCCACCATGAGGTCCAGGTTCTTGGCCTTTAGCTTGGCCCCGGCATGGGCGAGCACCTCGTCGGTCTCGGCGGCGAAGCCCACCAGAACGCGATCGCCCTTGTCCCGGCCCAGGCCGGCCAGGATGTCGGTGGTGGCCACCAGTTGGCAGGTTTCGCCCTGCCCGGACTTCTTGACCTTGCGGGGATGGCATTGTTCCGGGCGGAAATCGCCCACCGCCGCCGCCTTGACGATGACCTTTTGTTTTGGGGCCAGACGGCCCACCGCCTCGGCCATGTCCTGAGCCGAAGTGACAGTGACCACCTCCACCCCGAAGGGCGGCTCCAAATGGGTGGGGCCCAAAACCAGAGTGACCCTGGCCCCCCGGCGCCGGGCCATGCGGGCTATCTCCAGGCCCATGCGCCCGCTGCTGGGGTTGGACAGGTAGCGCACCGGGTCCAGGTGTTCGCGGGTGGGCCCGGCGGTCACCAGGACGGGCACCCCCTCCAGGTCGCGTACGGCCAACAGGTCCAAGACGTGCTCGGCGATGAGCGCCGGCTCCACCATGCGCCCGGGCCCCTCTTCGCCGCAGGCGGTGTGCCCGGCGGCCGGGCCCACCAGCCGCACGCCCCTGGCCCTCAGGCGGGCCAGGTTCTCCCCCACCGTGGGGTGGGCGTACATCTGGGGATTCATGGCCGGCGCCACCAGCAGGGGGGCGGTGGTGGCCAGTATAAGAGTCGAGAGCAGGTCGTCGGCCAGCCCCAGGGCCGCCTTGGCGATGAAGTTGGCCGTGGCCGGGGCCACCGCCACCACCTGGGCCCAGCGGGCCAGGTCGATGTGGCCTATGGCCGCCTCCTGGCCCGGCTCGAACCAATCGCCGGGGACGGGGTGGCCGGTGAGGGCGGCAAAGGTGAGCGGCCCCACGAAGCGCCGGGCGTGATCGGTCATCACCACCCGCACCGCGCAGCCTTCCTGGGTCAGGCGGCTGGCCAGTTCGGCGGCCTTATAGGCGGCTATGCCCCCGGTGATTCCCAGGAGCACCCTGGGCTTGTCATTGGTTTGCTCCATCAGTCCACCGTGGGGGCCACCCAGATGGTCACCTCGGTGCTGAAGGTGTCCTCCATGATGTTGACCACCGCGGTCTTGCCCTTCTTGGCGAAGAACAGCACCACCCTCGGGTACTTGTAAGAGCCCTGCAGCACCCAGTTGTCCTTTTGCATGGAGTCGATAAAGAAGTTGATCAGGCTCTGGACCTCCAGGTTGTCGGTGAACACCAGCACCCCGGCCTTGAACTTGCCGGCCCGGAAGATAAGCGAGCGTTTCTTGTCCAGCTTCAGGGCGTTGGGAACCTGGATGTCGTCAAAGTCATAATAGCGCCCCACGGCGGCCGGAGCGGTGGCGCCCGCCTTGCCCGCGCTTTGGCCCTGGACGCTCGCCTTGCCCGATTCGGCGCCAACCGGCTGGGCCGAAAAAATAGAGCATCCCCCGGCCCAAAGCAGGCTGAGGCCCAACAGGGCCATCAAGGTAATCTTGCCAAATCTCATAATATGGCGACTCCCCTTTTAAAATAGGACGTGGTCAGGCATCGAAAAATTACAACCGGGCCACCACCAGCTCGTCCATTTCTTTGCGCTCGGGCTTGCTGGTGCCTCCGTCGGGGTGACCCAGGGCCATCACCGCCATCAGCGCCAACTCCTCGGGCTGGCCCAGGGCGTCCCGGACCTCGGCGGCGCTTTTGAGTATCTCGCCCAGCCACACCGCGCCCAGGCCCAGCCCGTGGGCCATCAGGAGCATGTTCTCAAGGCAAGCGCCCACGGCCTGATGATCCTTGGTGTCATTGTACATGGAAGGAAGGTGAATAAAGGTGCAGATAAGCACCGGGGCGTTTTTGAGCACCGCGCCGAACTTGGTGAAGGGGGCCAGCTTGGCCCGCACCGCCGGGTCATGCACCACCACAAAGCGCCAGGGCTGGTTGTTGTTGCCGCTGGGAGCCCAGCGCCCGGCCTCCAGGACCATGTTGAGCATCTCATCGCTCACCGGCTCGGAGCTGAAACGGCGCACGCTGCGGCGGTCCTTGATGAAATCAAGCAGTTGATTGCCTTGCATGTGAACTTCCTTCCGTTGTTAACCGGCATGGTAACAAGGCCCTTCATGGGCGTCAAGCGCCCGGCCTGCCGGGCAAATCCCCCTTGCGCCCCCTGCGGGCTGCGGCTAGACTGACAGCCGGGGCCGGGACCGAAGCGCCCCCCTTTTACCGGAGGCCGCATGACAAGAATAACCGCCGCGCTGTTTTTTTGCCTCTTTTTTGCCCTGGCCCCGGGGCAGGCGACGGCGGTTGACAACGGCGGCTCCGTGGTCATCGGCACCATCGGCGACGCCACCAGCATGATCCCCATGATTACCAGCGACTCGGCCAGCCACGAAATGAGCGGCCTGGTCTACAACGGCTTGCTCAAATACGACAAGGATCTCAACCTGGTGGGCGACCTGGCCCAATCCTGGACCGTGAGCCCCGACGGCCTGAAGATCACCTTCAAGCTCCGCAAGGGGGTGCGCTGGCAAGACGGCAAGCCCTACACCGCCCAGGACGCCTTGTTCAACTGGCGCTTCATGGTGGACCCCAAGACCCCCACCGCCTATTCCGGCGACTACCTCAAGGTGACCAAGGCCGAGGCCCCGGACGACCACACTTTCGTGGTGTACTACGACGAGCCCTTCGCGCCGGGCCTGGCCTCCTGGACCCTGAGCCAGATGCCCCGCCATTTGCTGGAAGGCCAGGACGTGCGGGCCTCGGAGCTGAACCGCCACCCCATGGGCACCGGCCCCTATGAGTTCGTGCGTTGGGACCCGGGGGCCCGGGTGGTGCTGCGCTATTATCAAGACTACTTCATGGGCCGGGCCCACCTGGACCAGGTGACCTATCGGGTGATCCCGGACATGGCCACCATGTTTCTGGAGTTGAAGTCCGGGGGCCTGGACTGGATGGGGCTGACCGCCCTGCAATACAGCCGCCAGACCAAAAGCGCCTTTTTCCGCGAAAACTTCGTAAAGTACCGCTACCTATCCTCCAGCTACTCCTATTTGGGCTACAATCTCAAGGACCGCCGCTTCGCCGACAAACGGGTGCGCCAAGCCCTGAGCTACGCCATCGACAAAAAAGAAATCATCAAGGGGGTGCTATTGGGCCTGGGCCGGGAGTGCACCGGGCCCATCAAGCCGGGCACCTATTGGTACAACCCCAAAGTCAAACGCTACCCCTACGACCCGGCCAAGGCCAAGGAGCTTTTGGCCGCCGCCGGCTGGAAAGACCGCGACGGCGACGGAGTGCTGGACAAGGACGGACGGCCCTTCGAGTTCACCATCCTCACCAACCAGGGCAACTCCTACCGGGCCAACACCGGGGTTATCATCCAGCAGCGGCTTTCCCAGATCGGGGTGCGGGTAAAACTCAGGACCGTGGAGTGGGCCGCCTTTATCAAGGAGTTCATCAACAAGGGCCGTTTCGAGGCGGTGCTGTTGGGCTGGACCATCTCCCCGGACCCGGACCAGTTCGACATCTGGCACTCGACCAAGGCCAAGCCCGGCCAACTCAACTTCACCTATTACCAAAACCCGGAGGTGGACCGCATCTTGACCGAGCAGCGCCGCATCTTTGACCGGGAAAAGCGCCGGGCCCTGATCTTCAAGCTCCAGGAGATTTTGGCAGAGGACCAACCCTACACCTTCCTGTACGTGGCCGACGCCCTGCCCATCCTGGCCGCGCGCATCAAGGGCATCACCCCCGCCCCGGCGGGCATCAGCTACAATTTTACTGACTGGTGGGTGCCCAGGGCCCTCCAGCACCCAGCCCTGACCAGGTAAGAACCCATGCTCACCTACCTCGCCAAACGCCTGGCCATGATGGTTCCTCTACTCATCGGCATCACCTTCATCAGCTTTCTCATCATGCACCTGGCCCCGGGCAGCCCCACCGACCTGGCCACGGACCTGAACCCCAAGATGAGCGAGATCGCCAAAGAGCGCCTGACCAAGCTCTACGGCCTGGACAAGCCCCTGCCCGTGCAGTACTGGAACTGGCTGGGGCGCTTGGCGGTCTTGGACTTCGGGCGCTCCTTCGCCCCGGACGGCCAGCCGGTGCTGAACAAGATCGCCGACCGTTTGCCCATCACCGTGACCATCAACCTGCTATCCCTGGCCCTGGTCTTGGTGATCGCCGTGCCCATAGGGGTGTATTCGGCCACCCATAGGGGATCGTTTTTCGACCAGGCAACCACGGTGTTCGTGTTCCTGGGATTCGCCACCCCCACCTTCTGGCTGGCCCTGCTGTGCATGATCCTTTTCGGAGTGATCCTGGGTTGGCTGCCCATCAGCGGCATCAAGAGCCTGAACCACGACCAGCTCTCCTGGGCGGGTCAACTCTTGGACTACGCCCGCCATCTGGCCCTGCCGGTGCTCCTTAGCGCCTTCACCTCCCTGGCGGGCATGAGCCGCTACATGCGGGGCAACATGCTGGAGGTGATACGCCAGGACTACATAACCACCGCCCGGGCCAAGGGCCTGCCCGAGCGCCTGGTGATCTACAGCCACGCCCTGCGCAACGCCCTGATGCCGGTGATAACCATCCTGGGCCTGTCGGTGCCCGCCTTGATCGGCGGCTCGGTGATCTTCGAGTCCATCTTCGCCAT